>JASLJL010000495.1 GCA_030152405.1 Gordonia sp. (in: high G+C Gram-positive bacteria)
GGTTCCGGCGCGAACGCGACGACCAGACCGAACAGGACGATGCCTGCGAGGACGAGGCCGACCTTCTTGCCCGCCGACATCGGCTCCTTCGGCTCGGCGACCGGCGCGGGCTCTGCCGCGGCGGCCTTCGGAGCTGCGGAGACCTGCACCGGCGGTGGCGGCCACATGCCTTCGCCGTCACGCGTCACGGTGATGCCGCGCTGGACGATGTCGTCCATGTCGAGCGTCAGCTCACCGTCCTTGCCGGGAGTGAGCAGCTTGAGCAGGTTGACGATGTTGGTGCCGTACAGCTGCGACGTCTGTGCGGCGAGGCGACCTGCGAGGTCGGTGTAGCCGAGGATCGTGACGCCGCCGTCGGTGACGACCTTCTCGTCGGTGACGGTGCCCGCGGCGTTGCCGCCGTTGGCCGCCGCCATGTCGACGATCACCGAGCCGTGCTTCATGCCTGCGACGGTCTCCGGCGACAGCAGCTTCGGCGCCGGGCGGCCGGGGATCAGCGCGGTCGTGATGACGATGTCGGCGGCGCGCGCCTCCTCGTCGTACATCGACGCGGTCGCGGCCTCCTGCTCCGCGGTCATCTCCTTGGCGTAGCCGTCCTCGGACTTCTCCGCCTCGAACTCGACGTGCACGAACTCCGCGCCCATCGACTCGACCTGCTCGGCGACCTCGGGGCGCACGTCGAACGCGCGCACCACGGCGCCCATCGCCGACGCCGCACCGATCGCGGCCAGACCGGCCACACCCGCACCGACGACGAAGACTCGCGCCGGCGGGATCTTGCCCGCGGCGGTCACCTGGCCGGTGAACATGCGGCCGAACTCGTGAGCCGCCTCGACGACGGCGCGGTAACCCGCGACGTTCGCCATCGACGACAGGACGTCCATCGACTGCGCACGCGAGATGCGCGGCACGGCGTCCATGGCGAGCGCGGTGACGCCCGCGTTCGTGAGCTTCTCGACGAGCTCCGGATTGCGTGCCGGAGCCATCATCGAGATCAGCACGGCGCCGCGGCGCATACGGCCGATCTCATCGTCGGTCGGAGCGTTCACCTTGACGACGACGTCGGCGGCCCACACCTCGTCGGTCGAACCGACTCGTGCGCCCGCGCCGGTGAACGCCGCGTCAGGCTGCTCGGAGCTCTCGCCCGCGCCCGCCTCCACGACGACCTCGTAGCCGAGTTGCTGAAGCTGAGTCACCGTCTTCGCGGTGGCGGCGACGAGGGTCTCGCCCGCCTTCGACTCCTGGGGGATGCCGATCAGCATGTCACTGCCTCTCCCGGATTCATATTCCTGTTCTCACCTTGATCTGATCGCCGCATCAGACGAGATCGACGGGCACAAGGTACAGGTCAACGCCAGGAGCTCCCGCTCCGGAGAACGGTTCCATAGTGACCGGCAAGTGCTTCATCGAACTCGCGCGATGCTGCAGGAAACGTGGGGTAACCCGCATGATGGAAAACGTGGGACGAACTTAGCACGGGGTAAGAATCACCCAAGAGTGCCTGTAAGTCAGATCACAGCACTGCTAGATGTGTGCTGCGGCGGATGCGCCGGCACGCCTGCCGAAGTAGGAGCCTTCTCCGAGCTGAGTGCCCGAAGCGTAGCCCTTTCCGTCCTGCGCAAGATTGGCTGCGCAGGCTCCGGCGGCGTACAGGCCCGGGATTACCGAACCGTCCTCGTGCAGGACCGCGCCGTCGACGGTGGTCGCCATTCCGCCGATGGTGAAACCGGCGTACAGCGCCTTGCCGAGGCTCATGTCGAAGGCCGCCCACGGCCCGCGATCCTGCGGGGCGAGGAACTCGGGGCTCTTGTGGAAGTCGGGATCCTCGCCGTTTGCAGCATAGGTGTTGTACCGGTCCAGAGTCGAAACGAGGGTCTCCCGATCGAGGCCGAGGCCGTCCGCCATCTCCTCCACCGTCTCCCACCCGTCGATGAACGGGCACAGGGGGAACTCGGGTCGTTCCATGTGCGCCTCGTCGACGATCAAGTACGCCGCCCGGTCGGTCTGATCCATGACGAATCCCGAGGTCCGCGAGTGATAGGAGTCCTCGGCGACGAATCGCTTGCCCTCCTTGTTCACGGCGAGCCCGGTCAGCAGGATCGACGGTGGGTAGACGGGCGCGGTGATGAACGCCTGATCCATGTGCTTGAGCTGCGCGCCGACGGAGACGCCCATGCGGATGCCGAGACCGTCGTCGTAGGTGCTGCCGAGAGTGAACGGCTTCTCGGCGAGCTGCGGGACGTGCTCGGCCACCATGTCGGGATTCATGACGAATCCGCCGGCCGCGATGACGACCGACGACGCCTTGATGAACCCTTCGACGGCGCCGTCCTTGTCGCGGGCGCCGACGACGGCGCCGGAGTCGTCGACGATCAGTGCGCGGCCGCCGACTTCGTAGCGGATCGGCACCTTCAGTTCACCGAGCCGCTTCACCAGGAGTTCGATCACCATGCCCGCACCGCCGGTGTCACCGGGGACCGGCACCTTGTGGCCGCGGGGCGCGGGCACGGCCTGTTCCTTGTACGGCCACACCTTCTCGTTGCCGGTGAACATGAGGCCCTGGGTCTGCGGCTGGATGACCGCCTTCTCCGGGTAGAACGACCGCTCGAACTGGAAGCCCAGCCGCTCGAGCCAGTCGAAGTGCTCGACGCTGTCGTCGCAGTAGGCGCGGATCTTGTCGGGCTCGGGGTCGCGGGAGACGGCGGTCAGATACTTGACCATCTCGTCGGCGCTGTCCTCGTGGCCGGTGGCCTTCTGCACCGCCGTTCCACCGCCGAGATAGAAGTGCCCGCCCGCCATGCAGCTGGTGCCGCCCGCGGCCGCCGACCGTTCGAGGACGAGGACGCTCGCACCATGGGTGGCGGCTTCGACGGCGGCACAGCATCCTCCGATGCCCGCACCGAGGACCAGCACGTCCACACTGTCGGTGTACTCCGCGACGTCGTTCGCGCTGACTGTTTCCGGAATGTCCAAGCCGCTCATGGACGTCAGCCTAGACGAAGTTCTAGAACATGTTCTAGTAGTGGAGGGAGAACCTTTCCACTGACCGGTCACCACTCTTGCGATGACCGACGACCGACCCGAGGGTGGTGACCATGACCGAACTCTTCAGCCCGCTGACCGTCCGCTCGCTGGAGTTGCCCAACCGCATCGTGATGTCGCCGATGACCCGCGAACGGTCGCCCATGGGAGTTCCGGGCGCCGACGTCGCCGACTACTACCGGCGCCGCGCCGCCGGTGGCACCGGGCTGATCGTCACCGAGGGCGTCGCCGTCGACCATCCCTCGGCGGTCGACTCCCCCGCCGTCCCACGACTGCACGGCGACGCGGCGCTCGCCGGCTGGCGGCGGGTGGTCGACGCCGTGCACGCCGCGGGCGGGCGGATCATCCCCCAGCTCTGGCACGTCGGCCCCCTGTGGGGCGCGATGGCCGAGGTGGACCGGGAACCGACTCCGATGCGCCCGTCCGGCGTGTGGGGCCGCGCGGGTCGGACCACCTACTCCGACGAGTACGTGCGTCAGGCGAGCGCGCCGACGCGCGAGATGAGCGCGACCGACATCGACGACGTGATCACCGCGTACGCCCGATCGGCACGCAACGCCGTCGACCTCGGCTTCGACGGCATCGCCATCCACGCCGGCCACGGCTATCTCCTCGACTCGTTCCTGTGGACCGAGACCAACCGGCGCGACGACGAGTGGGGCGGCGATCCGATCCGGCGCACCCGCTTCCCGGCGGCGGTGGTGGCGGCGATCCGCGCCGAGATCGGTGAGGACCTGCCGATCTTCTACCGGTTCTCCCAGCACAAACAGCAGGACTACGGCGCTCGGATAGCCGACACGCCCGACGACCTCGGCCTGATCCTCGGGGCGCTCGCCGACGCCGGCGTCGACGTGTTCGATGCGAGCTCGCGCCACTACGACCGCCCGGCGTTCGACGGGAGCCCGCTCACCCTCGCGGGCTGGGCCAAGAAGTTGACCGGCAAGCGTTCGATGGCCGTCGGCAGCGTCGGTCTGTCGACGTCGCTGCGCGACCGCGGACCGGCCGAACCCGCGTCGCTCGACAACGCGCATCGCCTCCTCACGTCCGGCGAGATCGACCTGCTCGCCTTCGGCAGACTGCACCTCGCCGACCCGTCACTCGCGTCCACACTGGCGGACGGCTCCCCGATCCCCGAGTTCGATCGCACGCGTCACGAGAGGCAGTTCCATTGATCACCCATCGGACCGTCGACGTCGGCGACATCGAGCTCCACATCGCCGAGGCGGGTGACGGCCCGCCGGTGGTGCTCTGTCATGGTTTCCCGGGCCTGTGGTTCAGCTGGCGGAATCAGCTGACGGCGCTCGCGGACGCCGGTCACCGCGTCATTGCCCCCGACATGCGCGGCTACGGCCGGTCGTCGGCCCCGACGGATCCGCGCCAGTACGACAGGCGGCACACCGTCGGCGATCTGGTCGGATTGCTCGACGTCCTGGAGATCGATCAGGCGGTGTTCGCGGGGCACGACTTCGGGGCACAGCTGGTCTGGGATCTGCCCGCGTGGGCGCCGGACCGAGTTCGGGCACTCGCCCAGTTCAGCGTGCCGCGGATGCCTCGGATGCCGATCCGTCCGACCGACGGCTTCGCGTACCTCGCTGCTCAGCACTTCCTTCATCTGCATTACTTCCAGAAGGCCGGCGTCGCCGAAGCCGAATTCGACGGTCGGACGCGTGAGTTCCTCGGCAAGATCTTCCACGCTCTCAGCGGCGCGGGCAGCTACCTGGACTGTTGGCGGTTCCCGTCGGAGGGCAACGGCTACCTCGACGTCCTCCCCGAACCGCCGTCGCCGCCCTGGCCCTGGCTGAGCGCCGACGAATTCGACGTCTACGTCGAGGAGTTCACGCGCACCGGATTCACCGGCGGGCTGAACTGGTATCGCGCCGAGGACTTCTCGTGGGAGCAGAGCGCCGACCTCCACGACGTCCCGGTGACCGTGCCGACCACGTTCATCGTCGGCGCCGAAGACCCGGTCCTGTCGATGATGGGCGACGATCCGCTCGGTCAGACGGCTGCCCGGGTCCCCGGACTGCGGTCGACACATGTGATCCCGGGTGCCGGCCACTTCGTGCAGATGGAGGCCGCCGACGAGGTGAACGCGATCCTCGTCGAGTTCCTCGCGTCGTTGTGAGCCGTCAGCGCCAGAGCCAGAAGGTGACGTTCGGCCGCGAACCGATGTACCCGTAGCCGAGGTAGACGCCGTTCGGGAGCCTGCGGAGTTCATCGTGCGCGAAACCCAGCCCACTGCGGGCGTAGTCGATCCGGATCACCGGCCGACCGTCTTTGACGGAGCGACCGTAGTAGACGGACGCCGGCAGCGCTTCCCCGCCGAAGACCCGATTGGTGAGACTTCCCCGGTAGAAGTGCTTGCCCGCCCAGACTGACCCCAGCGCCGACGAGGCTCCGGGGTTCGGTCCGCCGATCGGGCGGGTCTGCCCGTCGTAGACGCCGATCGGCATGCGGCCCGCGTCCGCCGACCGGAACAGCCGATCGATCGCGCCCTGACTGCAGGTGGCGCGCAGCGCCG
>JASLJL010000053.1 GCA_030152405.1 Gordonia sp. (in: high G+C Gram-positive bacteria)
CTCCTTGTGCTCGACGCCGAACCGCTGCTCCTCGTCGACGATCACCAGCCCGAGATCCTTCCAGCGGACCCCGGTCTGCAGAAGCCGGTGGGTGCCGATGACGACGTCGACCTCCCCCTCGGCCATCTGCGTGATGATCTCCTTCGACTCGGCGGCGTCGGTGAACCGCGACAGGCCGCGCACCTTGACGGGGAATCCGGCCATGCGATCGGTGAAGGTCTGCAGGTGCTGACCCGCGAGGATCGTGGTCGGAACGAGCACGGCGACCTGCTTGCCGTCCTGGACCGCCTTGAACGCGGCGCGGACGGCGATCTCGGTCTTTCCGTAGCCGACGTCGCCGACGATCACGCGGTCCATCGGGACCGGCTTCTCCATGTCGCTCTTGACCTCGGAGATGACGGTCATCTGATCGACGGTCTCGGTGTAGTCGAACGCGTCCTCCATCTCCCGCTGCCACGGGGTGTCGGGACTGAACGCGAAACCGGGTGCCGCGTGGCGCGCGGCGTACAACTGCACGAGTTCGCCTGCGATCTCCCGAACCGCCTTGCGCGCCTTGCGCTTCGTGTTGGCCCAGTCCGAGCCACCGAGCTTGCTCAGCGACGGCTGTTCACCGCCGACGTACCTGGACAGCTGATCGAGCGACTCCATGGGGACGAACAGCCGGTCGCCCGGCTGACCGCGCTTACCGGGGGCATACTCGATGACGAGGTACTCGCGCCGAGCGCCGGAGACCGTGCGCTCGATCATCTCGACGAACTTGCCGATGCCGTGCTGATCGTGAACCACCATGTCACCCGCGGTCAGGGCCAGTGGGTCGACTTGATTGCGGCGCTTCGCGGGGAGTCGACGGCCGTCCTTGACCCCGACCACCCGGGCGCCGGTGATGTCGGCCTCCGTTGCGACGACGAGTTGGGCGGACGGGAACACGATGCCGCGGCGGAGCGTGCCGTGGAAGACGCCGACCGCATCCGACGGCGGCTCCTCCCCCTCGTCGACGAGGCGCGCGGGCACCTCGGCCTCCCCGAGTCGCTCGACGAAGCGGACTGCGGTGCCGCGACCCGCCGCGACGACGGCGGCGCGTCCACCGGCTGCGACCTGAGCGCGGAGCGACTGCATGAATGCGGCAAGTTCCTTCTCGTCGCCGTGCGGCGCGGGGCCGGCCTGAACGTCGAGCACCAGTTCGTCGCCGACACCCGTCGCCAACGGCGACAGCGTCCACCACTTGTGTCCCGCGGCGATCGTCGCCGACTCGACGTCGTCGACCGGCCGATAGGCGCTCGCTGTCAGGTCGATGGCACGGGCGTCCACCGGCGCGTCGGCGCCGAGCGCCGCCGCGTTCCACGAGGCTTCCAGGAACTCTGCGCCGGTGCGCGCGAGGTCGGCGGCTCGGGTCCGCACCTTCTCCGGATCGAGGATCAGCACTCGGACGCCGTCCGGCATCACTTCGGTGAGCAGCTGCATCTCGCCGTCCACGAGTGCGGGGATGAGCGCTTCCATGCCTTCGACGGGAATGCCCACCGCGAGCTTGGTGAGCATCTCGCGCAGACTCTCATCGGCGGTCGTGTGCGCCAACTGGTCCGCCCGGTCGCGCACCTGCTCGGTCAGCACCAGCTCACGGCACGGATGGATCTGGACGGTCGACACGTCGATCTCGGGCTGTGTCCGCTGGTCGGCCACCGAGAACGCTCGCATGTCGGTGATCTCGTCACCCCAGAACTCGACACGCACCGGATAGTCGGCGGTCGTCGGGAAGACGTCGAGGATCCCGCCGCGGACCGCGAACTCCCCGCGGCGGCCCACCATGTCGACTCGCTCGTACGCCATCTCGACGAGTTGTTCGATGAGGACGTCGAATTCGAACTCCACGCCTTCGGCCAAGGTGAGCGCCCGCAGCGCACCGAGACCCGGCGCCATCGGTTGGACCAGCGACCGGACGGTGGTGACGACGACCTTGAGCGGATCGTCGCCCGGCGACGCGAGGCGATGCAGCACTGCGAGACGCGCGCCGACGGTGTCCGCACTGGGTGAGAGCCGCTCGTGAGGCAGCGTCTCCCACGACGGGAACTGAGCGACACTGTTCCGCGTCGGCAGCAGTTCGCTCAACTCCGACGTCAGATCGTCCGCCTCACGACCGTTGGCGGTGACCACCAGGACGGGCGCGTCGTCGAGATCGGCGAGCGCCGACACCAGGAACGGCCGCACGGCGTCCGGTGCGCTGACGTCCAGACGCGTCCGCCCCGCCCGCTCCCGGACCGACGTGAACGCGTCGTCCCGCAGAGCGAGCGGGGTCAGAGCGGACAGGGATGATTCCGAAGTCGACACTCGGACCATTCTATTCGCCGCCACCGACACTCACGACCGGCCGGTTGGCGCGACCAGATTTCACGCCACGGGCGTCTCTCCGGTCAGGCGAAGAGCGTCTCGCCCAGATACTCCGACGGGCCCGGCAGCATGGCGTAGACGGCGGAGCCGATCGGCGTCGTCCACTCGTTGAGCGCGTCTCCGTCCGACAGTCGCTGCTGCACGGGAACGTACTGAGCGACCGGATCCCGTTGGTAGGCAGCGAAGATCAGCCCGCTGTCCGGCGGAAGGTCGTAGCTGTAGGGCCTCCGCAGGAACTGCTCGCGATCGGACCGCTGGTGCGCACGAGCGATGTGCGACGACTCCGGGATCACCGGAATGCCTCCGCGGGTCGCCGTGAACACCGGCTCGTCGTGCTCGGCGGACCCGGTCAGCGGCGCACCGTTGTCGAGCGTGCGGCCCGTCGACAGTTCACGCCCACGACGATCGAGCGCCTCCCACGTGTCCATGTTCATCGCGATTCGTCGCAGCACGAGCGAGGTGCCGCCCGCCATCCACTTCTGGTCGGATCCGTCGTCCCACACGAGGTCGTCGTGCCGGGAGTCTGGCGGCTGGACGGTGCCGTCCACCTGACCGAACAGGTTTCGACCGTTGTGGAACCCCTGCTGCACCCACCGGAGTCGGGTTCGCCTGCGGACGGGCGCGACGATCGCACGAACCGCGTGCGCGAGCGTCATCGGATCGTCGGACGCGACGAGGACGACAAGGTCGGTCTGTCCCCAGCGGTCCTCGAGCCGATCGATGGCGAAGGCCGGCAGCGGCGCGCACCACGTCGGACGACGCCCGGCCAGGGCCGTCGGGGTGAAAGCCCCCGGCCCCAGTCCGACCGTCACCGACAATCGAGCAGGTGAGGTCGCCAACTCCGGCTCGGTGTCGGAGAACCCCGGCCTGCCCTGCGTCAGGTTCGCCGCGTCTTGCGACCACATCCGCAGGATCCCGCGCAGCACGCCGGGGTCTGTCTTGTCGAGCAGATCGATCCCGATGAAACTCGCATGCGCCTGCATCGGGGTGACGATCCCCGACTGGTGCTTCCCGAAGAAGGGCAGGGTCGGCGACGTCGTCTCGGCTTCGGAGTCACCGCGGTTCAGTCCCACCGCAGCCCCGACTCCCAGCCCGGCAAGACCGACGCCGCCGGTCAGCAACGACCGCCGGGATACCCGTGTCACTGATGCTCGGACGGCGAGTAGTTCTCCTGGTTGCCGTCGAAGTCGCGGGCGATCGACTCGATCCGCTTGGTGGACCCGTCGGCGAACCGCACTGTCACGGTGACGGTGTCACCGGCTCGGATCGGCTTCTTGAGTCCCA
>JASLJL010000064.1 GCA_030152405.1 Gordonia sp. (in: high G+C Gram-positive bacteria)
AATCCGACCGGGCGTGTGCTGTCGGTCGAGCACCTGCGGGCGGTGGTCGACTGGGCGCGCGAGCACGGCTCGGTTGTCGTCTCCGACGAGTGCTACCTCGGCCTCACCTGGGAGGGGGAGGCGCTGTCGGTGCTGCACCCGGACGTGTGCGGCGGCGACCACACCGGATTGATCGCGATGCATTCGCTGTCGAAAGTGTCGAACCTGGCGTCGTACCGGGCGGGTTTCCTCGCAGGCGACCGCGCACTGATCGCCGAGTTGCTCGCAGTGCGCAAGCACGCGGGCATGATCGTCCCGTTCCCGATCCAGGGCGCCACCGTCGCGGCCCTGAACGACGACGCCCACGTCGACGCCCAGCGTGAGCGCTACCGTGCTCGCCGTGACCAACTGCGCGCCGCCGTGCTCGGCGCCGGCTTCACGATCGACGCCTCCGAGGCCGGCCTGTACCTGTGGGCCACCCGGGGAGACGATTCGCGCGCCACTCTCGATTGGTTCGCCGACCGCGGCATCCTCGTAGCCCCCGGCGACTTCTACGGCCCCGCGGGCGCCCGGCACGTCCGGATGGCGATGACCGCCACCGACGAACGCATCGCCGCCGCCGTCTCCCGCTTGAGCTGACGCCCGCTGAAAAAGACCCGCTCATCGACCTACAAGGGCAATATGCCCTCGTGCGGTGATGAGCGGGTCTATCTCAGCAGCGATTGTCAGTTGTGGGCGTGCAGAGCCTCGTTGAGCTCGATGCCGTCGCCCTCCTTGGCGGTCACCTCGACCGCGCCGGTGACGCTGTTGCGACGGAAGAGCAGGTTCGAGCGACCTGCGAGGTCGCGGGCCTTGACGACCGAGCCGTCCGGGCCGGTCACCTTGGTGCCCGCCGTGATGTAGAGGCCGGCTTCGACGACGCAGTCGTCGCCGAGCGGGATGCCGCACCCTGCGTTGGCACCGAGGAGGCACCGCTTGCCGATGGTGATGATCTCCTTGCCGCCGCCGGAGAGCGTGCCCATGGTGGACGCGCCGCCGCCGATGTCGGACCCGTCGCCGATCACGACGCCCGCCGAGATGCGGCCCTCGACCATCGACGTGCCGAGGGTGCCGGCATTGAAGTTGACGAAGCCCTCGTGCATCACCGTGGTGCCCGCGGCGAGGTGCGCGCCGAGACGCACGCGATCGGCGTCGCCGATGCGGACGCCCGACGGCGACACGTAGTCGACCATGCGCGGGAACTTGTCGATCGAGGTGACCGTCACGTGGCCGCGGGCGCGCAGGCGGATGCGGGTCTGCTCGAAGCCGTCAACGGCACACGGGCCGAAGTTGGTCCACACCACGTTGGCGAGGAGTCCGAACTGGCCGTCGAGGTTCGCGCCGTGCGGCTGCACCAGACGGTGCGACAGCAGGTGCAGACGCAGGTAGACGTCGTGTGCGTCGACCGGCGCGACCGACAGGTCGGCGATGACGGTCTTGACGGCGATCGTGCGGACGCTGCGCGCGTCGTCGGCGCCTACGAGGGGACGCAGGTCGGCCGGGACGTCGTCACCGGTGAGCTCGGTCGATCCGGTGACGCCGGGCGCCGCGTCGAGTTCGGGGGTCGGGTACCACGTGTCGAGGACGGTGGTCTGACCGTCGTTCTCCCACACGGTGGCGATTCCAATGGCAACAGCACCTTGAGTAGTCACGGCACGAGTCTAACGGGGCTCGCCGTCACGCCTACGATGGATTGTCGTGAGCACCCCTGCGCTGAATCTGTCCGCCGATCCGATCGACCTGACGGCCGCACTCGTCGACATCGCGAGTGTCAGTCGAGACGAGGAGTTGATCGCCGACGCGGTGGAATCGGCGCTGCGTGACCAGCTGATCGGCTTCGAGGTCGTCCGGCACGGGAACTGCGTGCTCGCCAGGACAAACCGCGGACTTCCGACCAGGGTGATCCTCGCCGGCCACCTCGACACCGTGCCGATCGTCGACAACGTTCCGTCTCGGCGCACGGTCACCGACGACGAGGGCGACGTGCTGCACGGCTGCGGAACCGTCGACATGAAGTCCGGCGACGCCGTGTTCCTGCATCTTGCCGCGACGCTGGACGAACCGGCGCACGATCTGACGCTCATCTTCTACGACTGCGAGGAGATCGCCGCCGAGTTCAACGGCCTCGGCGCCATCGAACGTGAGCTGCCCGGCTGGCTGGAAGGCGATGTGGCGATCCTCGGTGAGCCGACCGCCGGTCTGATCGAGGCGGGCTGCCAGGGGACCCTGCGCGTTCGGTTCACCGCGACCGGAACGCGCGCCCATTCGGCTCGGGCGTGGATGGGCGACAACGCGATCCACAAGCTCGGCGGTCTCCTGACCACCCTCGGCGCATACGAACCGCGCCGAGTCGACATCGACGGCTGCGAGTACCGCGAAGGACTCTCGGCCGTCGGCATCCACGGCGGCGTCGCGGGGAACGTCATCCCCGATGAGGTGTACGTCGACGTGAACTTCCGTTTCGCACCCGACCGCAGTGAGGCGGAGGCCTTCGATCACGTCCGAGAGGTGTTCGCCGCGGAACTCGCCTCCGGTGCGGTCACCGCCGAAGTCACCGACTCCGCCGCAGGCGCCCTGCCCGGGCTCGGGAACCCGGCGGCCGCGGCGCTGGTCGCAGCTGCCGACGGCAAGTTCCGGGCGAAGTACGGCTGGACCGACGTCTCCCGCTTCTCGGCGCTCGGCATCCCGGCGGTCAATCTCGGTCCCGGAGACCCGAGCTTGGCGCATCGTGTCGACGAGCGGGTGCCGGTTGAGCAGATCACCCAGGTGACACGGATCCTCCGCGCGTACCTCTCGTCGTAGGTCCCGAATCGTCTCAGGCTCCGAAGACCAGAGCGCCCGCGAGGTCGACGATCCCGGCCCACACGTCGTCGGGGCGGTCGGTGATCGGTCCGAGCTGCTCGAACAACTCACTCGTGATCGCTCCGAGCAGCAGATTCCACGCGGCGATGGTCCTGGTCAAGACTTCCGGCGTCAGGCCCAGCTCGACGACGCCGTCCTCGCGGGTCGCTGCGCGGAGGGCGTCGACGGCTCGTCGCCGGCGTGCCGGACTGGTTCCCGGAATGTCCGGCACGACAGCCAGTCCGGCGACGATCCGGGCCAGAGTCAGAATCGGCCGGTTGCCTGCGCGCGCGGTCGCGTCGGCGGGGGCGTGGTAACCGGGTACCGGTGAGCCGTAGAGCAGCGCGTACTCGCTGGGGTGCACGAGCGCCCACGCCCGCAGTGCATGAGCGAACGCTTCGAATGCGGACCTGCCGGGTTCCTGGCCTGCGACCGCCGCGTCGAGTGCATCGCCGAGGTCGTCGTACGCCTCGATGATGAGCACGGTCAGCAGGTCGTCGCGGTCGCGGACGTAGCGGTACAACGACGACGGGGTTCGTCCCATGTCACGGGCCACGGCTCGCAACGACAATGCCGCCGCGCCGTGTTCGGCGAGGTGGCGGCGTCCGACGTCACGCAGTTGTGCCTCCAGTTTGGCGCGGTTGCGGGCTCGGATTCCGGGATCGGTCGGGGTTGCCATCGGACCCATCGTCGCACGCGCGGCACCCTGAATCCAACAAATGAGAACGGCGTTCTTGATTTTCTGGCGATGGGCGCATACTCTCAAATTCGAGAACACTGTTCACGAATATTGGAGGTCGAGATGGTCACCGCTTACCTGTGGGCGCTCGCGGGGCTGCTCTTCGCGAGCGAGATCCTGATGCTCGTCGTCCTGGGCGGTTCCACGTGGGCGGTTCTCGGACGGGGCCTGCCCGGCGTGCTCGCCGGAATCGCCGCGGTCGCGGTGGCGGTAGCGCTCTGGGCGCTGTTCGCGTCACCCCAGCCGGTCTTCGACGTGGCCGCCGCGAAGTACGGGGTCAAGATCGTGCTCTACAGCGGTGCAGCCGTTCTGCTCATGCTGGCCGGCGTCCGGGCTCACCTCGTGTGGCTGTTCGCAGTGTCCTCGCTCGTCCTCAACCTCGCGGCGGTGCTGACGCCGTACCGAGGCTTCTGAAGGAGTCGACCATGACTGACACCAGGTATCACGAGCCGACCGGAGCGCTGTTCGCCGCGTCCAAAAGGATCGTCGGCGGGCTCGCCAGGATCGGAGCGGCGCCGCGAGCCGTCCACGAGCTGCAGACGGTGGGCCGACGCACCGGCGAGGTCCGTGCCACGCCGGTGAACGTGCTCGATCTCGACGGCCGCCGGTACCTCTTCTCGCCGCGCGGTCGCACCCAGTGGGTTCGCAATGTGCGTGCCGGGGGAGCGGTCGCGCTGCGCCGTGGTCGCCGCGTCGAGCCGATCGACCTGCTCGAACTCGACGACCGGGCGAAGCCGCGGATCATCCGGGCGTATCTCGCCGCGTGGGGCTGGCAGGTCGCCGACATCGTCGACGGGCTGGGCGCTGACTCGTCCGATGACGAGATCCTCGCGGTCGCATCGGGATTCCCGGTCTTCGAGGTTCGCGCCTGACCGATGCGTCCGCTCGCGGATTGGTAGCGTCTCCGGCATGGCAGACGGCGAATCCGGCGCATACGCGCAGCCCACTGACGACGACGAGCAGATCTTCGAGGCGGCGCCGCTGCGCCACATCGGCGCGGCCCAGGTCCGCGTGTCCGGGGACGCGGAGCGGGTCACCACCGACAGCAAGCTGCTGCAGTGGGTCGACCCGCGCGACCCGGAGCTCGCGGAGCGTCGTCGTGCCAGAGATTCGTGGCGGGTGCTGCGCATTCAGTCGGAGTTCGTGGCCGGGTTCGACGCGCTGAGCGGGGTCGCCGAGGCGGTCACCGTGTTCGGTTCGGCGCGCGTCGAACCGGGAACGGAGGAGTACGAGCTCGGCGTGGACCTGGGACGACGGCTCGGGGAGGCCGGATTCGCGGTCATCACCGGCGGTGGACCGGGTGCGATGGAGGCCACCAACAAGGGCGCGTTCGAGGCGGGTGCGCAGTCGATCGGCCTGAACATCGAGCTGCCGTTCGAGCAGCACGTGAACCCGTACGTGACGCTCGCCATCAACTTCCGGTACTTCTTCGTCCGCAAGACGATGTTCGTCAAGTACTCGCAGGCGTTCGTGTGCCTGCCGGGCGGCATCGGGACGTTGGACGAGCTGTTCGAGGCGTTGACCCTGGTCCAGACGAGAAAGGTCCTGCGCTTCCCGATCGTGCTGGTCGGCAAGGACTTCTGGGGACCGCTCGTCGACTGGATCAAGAACACGCTCGCCGCCGACGGCAAGGTCTCGCCGGAGGATCTCGATCTGCTCACCGTCGTCGACTCCCCGGAGGACGCCGTGCGGGTGGTCTGTGACAAGGCGGTCCGCCCGTGAGCGCCGAGAACCCCGCGATCTGCGTCTACTGCGCGTCCGGACCGGTCGACGAGGAGTATCTGCGACTGGCTGCAGACACCGGCGCGGCGCTCGCGCGATCGGGCGTCACCGTGGTGTCCGGCGGTGGCAACATCTCGATGATGGGTTCGCTCGCCCGGTCCGCTCGCGAGGCAGGCGGGCGGACGATCGGCATCATCCCGGAGCACTTGATGGCGCGGGAGATGGCCGACCTCGACTCCGACGAGCTCATCGTCACCGAGACGATGCGCGAGCGGAAACGTCTGATGGACGAGATGTCCGACGGATTCATCACGCTGCCCGGAGGCGTCGGCACCTTCGAGGAACTGTTCGAGACCTGGACGGGCGCGTATCTGGGCGTCCACGACAAGCCCGTCGTGATGATCAACCACGGCGGGTTCTACGACCCGTTGCTCGCATGGCTGACGGATCTGCGAACCCGCGGGTTCGTCTCCGACGGCGCTTTGAACAGGCTCATCGTGGTCGACACGGTGGCCGCTGCCATCTCCGAACTGACTCGGCGGTAGGGTGACGGCGTTCACCACCCGGCGTGAGGAAGTGAAGCAACCATGAACACAGTGCCCACCAAGGTCGGGATCACCGACATCCTCAAGGGCGTCGTCAAGATGGCCCCCGATCTCCCCGGTATGGCGCGCCATGCACCGAACCTGATCTTCCGGTCGCCGGACAAGAAGAACACCATCGGTCAGATCTTCGCGCAGCTCGCCGCGGATCATCCCGACCGGCCGTTCCTGCGCTGGCGCGGCGAGTCGTCGTCGTACGGCGAGTGCAACCGCATCGTCAACCGCTACGCGGCCGTTCTCACCGAGCGCGGCGTCAAGGTCGGGGACGTCGTTGGCATCCTCTCGAAGAACAATCCGACCGACCTGCTGGTGATCCTCGCCGTCCTCAAGCTCGGCGCGGTGGCGGGCATGCTGAATTACAACCAGCGTGGCGATGTGATCGACCACAGCATGTCGCTCCTCGGTGCGAACGTGCTGATCCGCGATCCCGAGTGCGACGAGGCCTTCGACTCGATGAGCGCCTACCGCCATCCCGAGCACATCCTCGACTTCGCGGCGCTCGAGGAGGCGGCAGCGGGCAAGTCGGAAGCGAATCCGGCGGTCACGGCGACGCTCCCGGCGTCGACGCTCGCGTTCTACATCTTCACCTCCGGCACCACCGGCCTGCCCAAGGCCAGCGTGATGAGTCATAACCGCTGGATGGCCAA
Organism: Gordonia sp. (in: high G+C Gram-positive bacteria); assembly: GCA_030152405.1. Taxonomy (GTDB): domain Bacteria; phylum Actinomycetota; class Actinomycetes; order Mycobacteriales; family Mycobacteriaceae; genus Gordonia. The sequence continues at coordinate 6,570 of JASLJL010000064.1, forward strand.
CTACACCGGCATCGGCGGCCTCGCGGTGCGACTGCGGCCGTCGGACACCATGTACGTCGCGCTGCCGCTGTACCACAACAACGCCGTGTCGGTGTCGCTCGGAGCGGTCCTGGCAGGCGGTGCGTGCATGGCGCTCAGTCCCCAGTTCTCCGCGTCGCGGTTCTGGGACGAGGTGATCGAGAACCGGGCGACGGCCTTCTCGTACATCGGCGAGCTCTGCCGATACCTGCTGGCCCAGCCGGCCAAGCCCACCGACCGCGCGCACGCGGTGCGACTCGTGGTCGGCAACGGCCTGCGTCCCGAGATCTGGGACGAGTTCGTCGACCGCTTCGGCATCGAGCGGGTCGTGGAGTTCTACGGCGCGAGTGAGCTCAACCTGGCGTTCGTCAACGTGTTCGGGGTCAAGCGGACCGTCGGGTTCTGCCCGCTCCCGTTCAAACTCGTCGAGTACGACGCCGACGGTCAGCCCACCCGCGATTCCGCCGGTCGTCTCACCGCGGTCCCGAAGGGCGAGCCGGGACTGCTGATCGCCGAGATCAGCGACCGTGTTCCGGTCGACGGGTACACCGACTCGCGTGAGACGGAGAAGAAGATCGTCCGCGACGCCTTCAAGAAGGGCGACGCCTACTTCAACTCCGGCGATCTCGTGCGCGACATCGGCTTCTCGCACATCACGTTCGTCGATCGGCTCGGCGACACCTTCCGCTGGAAGGGTGAGAACGTCGCCACCACCGAGGTGGAGGGCGCGGTAGGCGCTGACGCCTCGGTCGACGGCGCGGTCGCCTACGGCGTGGAGGTCCCGGGCTGCGACGGCAAGGCGGGCATGGTGTCGATCACCTTGGCCGGCGACGACCGCCCGGATCCGAAGAAGCTCGCCGACTCGCTCTACGGCGCCCTGCCCGCGTACGCGGTCCCGCTGTTCATCCGGTTCGTCGATCAGCTCGAAGTGACGTCGACGTTCAAGAACCGCAAAGTGGAACTGCGCGAGGAGGGCTACTCGGACGTCGGGGACGACGAGCTCTGGGTGCTCAAGAGCCGTGCTGACGGCTACGTGCCGTTCTACGACGAGTACCCGGCGGACGTCGCGGCCGCCAAGGCCCCGCGCTGACCCACACCGCGCTCGCGCCGTAGTGTGACATCGTGATCTCAGCCTTCTCGGCCGGGTCGACCCCGCCGGGCGCGACCCTGTGCGGCCGCCCCGTCGCCGTCGATCGCGCGCTCGTGATGGCGATCGTCAACCGGACGCCCGACTCGTTCTACGACCGGGGCGCCACCTTCTCCGACGACGCCGCGAAGGCCCGCGTGGACCTCGTGGTGGAACAGTGCGCCGACATCGTCGACATCGGCGGTGTGAAGGCGGGACCCGGTGAGGAGGTCGACGCCGAGGCGGAGGCACGGCGTGTGGTGCCGTTGATCAGGTGGATCCGGGATCAGCATCCGACGCTGATCAGCAGCGTCG
>JASLJL010000073.1 GCA_030152405.1 Gordonia sp. (in: high G+C Gram-positive bacteria)
GGCGACGACCGCGGCGCGGATGGCGGCGGGAACCTCGGAGCGAGGGTTGTCGTCGGTGACGATCACCAGGTCGGCGGCACGTACCGCCGCGGCGCCCATCAGGGGACGCTTCTCGGTGTCGCGGTCGCCGCCTGCGCCGAGGACCACCGCGATACGCCCGTCGGTGTCGGCCGCGAGCGTCTCCAGGACGGCTTCGACCGCGGCGGGCTTGTGCGCGTAGTCGACGACGGCGAGGAAGTCCTGTCCCCGGTCGACCTTCTCCACGCGCCCCGGAACCGCCACTCGGGCGAGTCCGCGTACTGCGACGTCGACGTCGATCCCGGACTGTTCGACGGTGGCGAGCGCCACCAACGCGTTCGCCACGTTGTAGGCGCCCGGCATCGGCACCAGCACCTCGAACGTCTGCCCGTCCGGGCCGGTCGCGGTCACCTGCTGGCTCCCCTGGTCGGCGGCGGCGACCGCCGACACGCTCCAGTCCGCGGGCTCCGCGCCCGTCGAGACGGTGACGGTGGGGTGATCGCCCTGAGCCGCGATGTCCGCCATCGCGCGGCCCCACTCGTCGTCGACGCAGATCACCGATCGGGCCGCCCTGTTCGGCGAGCCGTCGGCGAACAGACGGGCCTTCGCGTGGAAGTACTCGTCCATCGTCTTGTGGTAGTCGAGGTGATCCTGCGACAGATTCGTGAACGCGCCGACGGCGAACCGACAGCCGTCCACCCGTCCCAGTGACAAGGCGTGACTCGACACCTCCATCACCACGGCGTCGGCGCCGCGTTCGAGCATCACTGCGAGCAGGCGCTGCAGGTCGGGTGCCTCGGGAGTGGTCAGGTCGCTGGGGATCGGCACCCCGTCGATGCGCGAGCCCGTGGTCCCGACGAGGCCGACGCTCTTGCCCGCGGCTCGCAGCGCCGCCTCGGCGAGGTACGACGTCGTGGTCTTCCCGGACGTCCCGGTCACCCCGAGCAGCGTGAGTCTGGCGGACGGGTCGCCGTACACCCGCGCCGACACCTGCCCGAGGACGCTGCGCGGATCATCGTGTACCAGGACGGGCAAGTCTGCGCTCTCGGCACGGACCAGAGCCAGTCCGGCCGGGTCCGTCAGGACCGCGACGGCTCCCGCGGCGATCGCCTGGCCGACATACGTCGCGCCGTGTGTCTTCGCTCCCGCCATCGCCGCGAACAGATCGCCGGCACCCGCCGACTGCGCCCGCAGCGTGGCGCCGGACACGTGCACGTCGCGGCCGTCGAGCAGCGCCCCGCAGAGGTCCGCGAGCAGCGACAACGGCACGGGTTCGGTGGTCGGGCGGAACCCGTCGTCCGGGGCGTCCTCTCGTGTCGTCACGTCGTCGCCTCTTCCATGTGATGCCGAGCGCACGCCGGAACGGCGTACGCCTCTTCTTCCTCGATGAATCTACCGTGGCCGCCGGGCCGGACGATCAGGCCTGCAGGCGCAGCCGCGGGGCGGTCTGAGCGGAGTACGGCACGCGCTCGTGCTGCAACAGCCAGGAGCCGATGGTGGCGAACAACGGTGCCGCCGACTGCCCGCCGGAGCCGTCCGAGCTGCGGATCGGGTTGTCCATCATGATCCCGACGACGTACCGCGGATCGTCCGCGGGTGCGATGCCGGCGAAGGTGATGTTGTAGCTCGACTTCGAGTAGCAGTTGCACGCGGGGTCCACCTGCTGAGCAGTACCGGTCTTGCCGGATGTCTGATAGCCGGCGATGGCGCCCTTGGCGCCGGTGCCCTGCTGGACGCCGTTGTCGTCGCTCTGCATGACGGCGCGGAACATGTTCCGGACCGTCGTCGCGGTCTCCGGCGACACCACACGCACGGCGTCGGGCTTCTCGTCACCGGAGATGATGCGCGGCGGGATCCGGAGTCCGTTGTTGGCGATCGCCTGGTACATCGACGTCATCTGCAGCAGGGTCATCGACAGGCCCTGGCCGATCGGGAGGTTGGCGAACGAGCCGCCGGACCACTGGCTGAGCGCCGGGACCATGCCGGGGCTCTCTCCGGGCAGCCCGACGCCGGTCATCGCACCGAGTCCGAACTTCTGAAGCATGTCGGCGAAGCGGCGTTCCCCGACCCGCTGAGCGAGCATCAGGGTGCCGACGTTCGACGACTTCCCGAAGATGCCGGTGGTGGTGAACGGAACGGTGCCGTGCGGCCAGGCGTCGTTGACGGTGACACCGGACATCTTGATCGACCCGGGGACCTGCAACACCTCGTCCGGGTTGGTCACGCCGTACTCGATGGCCGCCGACGCGGCGACGATCTTGTTCACCGACCCCGGCTCGAACGGTGAGGTGACCGGGCGGTTGCCGAGGTACGCGTCCTTCTGGTCGTCGAGCGGCTTGGAGGCGTCGAACGTTCCGTCGTTCGCCATCGCGATGATCTCGCCGGTGCGGGTGTCTTGAACGACGACCGACACGTTGTTGGCGCCGGAGGCCTTCTTCGCCATGTTCACCTGGCTCTGGACGAACCACTGCACGTCCGAGTCGAGCGTGAGTCGGACGGTCTGGCCGTCCTCCGCGGGGTGAACGTTGCGCTTGCTGCCCGGGATCATGACGCCGTCACGACCCTGGTCGAACGTCTCGGTTCCGCTGGTGCCCGCGAGAACCGGGTCGAGGGACGATTCGAGTCCGATGAGGCCGTTGCCGTCGTAGTTGACGTCGCCGACGACGTTCGCGGCGAGTGAGCCGCCCGGGTACACGCGGATGCTCTGCTTCTCCGAGCCCACCTCGGGGAACTTGTCCATGATGTTGGTGGCGAGTTCCGGCGTGATCGACCGTGCGAGGTAGACGAAGTCCTTGTCCGACGTCAGTTTCGCGAGCAGGTCCTCGCTGCTGATGCTGCCGCCGAGCATCGACGAGACGCCCTCCGCGATCTCCTTGATCCGAGTCGGGGAATCAGGAAGCGCCGGATCCTTCTGGTGCTCGGAGTCGATGGTGGCGCGCACCGCCTTCGGCTGGAAGGTGAGCGCACGCGCGTCGTCGGTGTGCGCGAGGAGTCTGCCATTGCGGTCCACGATGGAGCCGCGAGTGGCGGGAAGCACCTGGGTCACCGAACGCTGTTGTGCCGCTCGGGCCGAGATCTCGTCGGCCGCGATCACGTTGACGTACACCATTCGGCCGGTGACCAGCACCAGCGCGATGATGACGATCACCCACAGCATTCGCTGCCTGCCGATGAACTTGGGCGACGGCGCGGTGTCGAGTTCCTCGAGGCGATCCTCATCCACAGGTGGCGGAGTCGGTGGGGTCGCGCCGCCGCTCCACCGTGCGCCGGGCCGGGACACCGGTGGGCGCACGGAACGGGAACGGCTCATGATCGTCGATTCTCCACCCGATCAACGTGCACGGGCGACATCCGGCTTCGGCGTGGCGGCAGTCTTCGGCACCACATTCGGCCGCGGAGCGTTAGGTGTGGCACTAGGCGGCTGAACTCCCGCCGTGGGCGCGGCCGGAGTCGTCGCTCCGGCGCCCAGCCCCTCCGAGTCGTCGACCTTGGAGGTGTTGATCTTCGTGACCGGGTTCTCCGACGGATTCAGGTCGGGCAGCGGCTTGCCTTCGGCGGGCGTCGCCGTCCCCCGGACGCGGGACTTCTGGTCCGGTCCGACGGTCACCTGCACCGCACCGTCGCCGGGCACCATCCCGAGGCCCGCCGCCTGCTTCGCCAGGGCGGGTGCGGCGTCGGCCTTGTCGAAGGTGCGCTGTAGATCGTCGCGCCGGTCGGTCAGCGTCTGGTTCTCACTCCGGAGAGCGTCGAGTGCGTACGAGTCCTGCGCCGACTTCGTGGTCAGGTACAGCGTCAACCCCAGCGCACCGACGATGAGCAGCAGCACGGGGAACACCAACGGCACGCCGCCGATGCGACGACGGGTGATCGCGCCCGCGACACCGCCCGATCCGATCCGTCGCTCCCGTCGATCGAGAGCTCGTTGTGCGGACTTCGACCGGGTGGCGCGCGCCGCCGTCGCCGTCCCGCGGGTGCGCCGCGGTCGGCTCCCCCCGCTCTTCCGATCTGTCCGAGTCTCGGCCCCCGCCGAGCGCTCGGCACTGGTCGTACGGTCTTCGAGCAGAGTGCTCACCGTGTGCCCCCTTCGTCTTCTGCCACGCGTTCGATCGCACGGATCCGAACCGGAGCCGATCGTGGATTGGCCTCTCGCTCGGCCGCGTCTGCCTGTTCTGCACCCCGCGTGACCAGGGCGAACCGTGCAGCGGTGCCCGGCAGGTCCATCGGGAGACCGGCGGGCGTCGTGTTGCGGACCGCCTGCGCGAAATCGCGCTTGACGATCCGGTCCTCCAGCGACTGGTAGCTCATCACCGCGAGGCGCCCGCCGACCGCGAGGACGTCGAGCGACGCCGGGATCACACCGCGAAGCGACTCCAGTTCGTGGTTGACCTCGATGCGCAGTGCCTGGAAGGTGCGCTTGGCGGGGTGTCCCCCGGTTCGGCGAGTGGCGGCCGGAATCGTCGCGTACAGCAGTTCCACCAGTCGACCGCTCGTCGAGAACGGCTCGATGGCGCGTTCGCGCAGGACGGCCGACGCGATCTTCCCGGCGAAGCGCTCTTCGCCGTACTCGCTCAGCACGCGCGCGAGTGCGCCGTGGTCGTACGTGTTCAGAATGTCCGCGGCGGTCAGTTCGTCGTCGGCGTTCATCCGCATGTCGAGCGGAGCGTCCACCGAGTAGGCGAAGCCCCGATCGGCGCGGTCGAGTTGCATGGACGAGACACCCAGGTCGAGCAGCACTCCGTCGACCGGTGCGACGCCGGCGGCCGAGACCACCTCGTCGATCTCGTCATACCGGGCGTGGTGGAAGACGACTCGGTCGCCGAACCGCGCGAGTCGCGCAGTCGCGATGTCGATGGCCGAAGGGTCACGGTCGATCGCGTGGACGGTGAGTCCAGAGAGCCTGCTGAGGAAGTACTCGGTGTGGCCGCCCGCGCCGAGCGTGCCGTCGACGAGGGTCG
>JASLJL010000102.1 GCA_030152405.1 Gordonia sp. (in: high G+C Gram-positive bacteria)
CGTTCCGCGACGAGCTCGCCCGCTACGGCGACCGCGTGCAGATCCGGACCGACGACGATCACGGGCTTCCCACGATGGCCGAACTGGTGGGCGACATCGGTGACGACGGTCTGGCCGTCTACTGCTGTGGCCCGACGCCGATGCTCGAGGCCCTTCGGGTGCACCTCGTCGACCGTGCCGACGTCGAACTGCACTACGAGCGCTTCTCGCCGCCGCCGATCGAGAACGGCACCGAGTTCGAGCTCCGCCTCTCCTCGACCGGCGAGACGCAGACCGTGGCCGCCGACGAGTCGGTGCTGACCGCGCTGCGTCGACTGCGTCCGAACACTCCGTACTCGTGCCAGCAAGGCTTCTGCGGCACGTGCAAGCTGCGAGTGTCCGACGGCGTCGTCGATCACCGGGACGGCAGTCTGATGGAGCGCGAGCGCGAAGCCGGGTATTTCCTCCCGTGCGTGTCCCGCTGCGAGTCCGGTTCGCTGACAATCGACGCCTAACCCCTCGACTCCGCTCTCACCGGTCTACGGCGTGCCTGACCGGTCTTCGAGCGGAGTCGAGAAGCACTTTGACAGAATGCACGGGTGACCGAGTACCGAATCGACGACCTCGCGCGAGCCGCGGGCACCACGACGCGCAATGTGCGCGGGTACCAGGACCGCGGGTTGATCCCGAAACCGGTCCGGCGTGGTCGGATCGCGATCTACAACGACGAGCACCTGACTCGTTTGCGCGTGATCAACGATCTCCTCGGCCGAGGATTCACCATGCAGCACATCGGCGAGTTCTTCGAGCGGATGCGTCAGGGCGAGGATCTCGCCGAGGTCCTCGGACTGCGTGAGATGGTGTCCGAACCGTGGTCGCGGACGCCGTCGGAGACGGTGACCGCCGCCGAGCTGCACGAGATGCTCGGCACCGACGACGCCGGGCTCCTCGCTCGAGTTCAGGAGTCGGGCCTGATCGAACCCGTCGGTGACGACAGCCCGCCCGCCCAGTACCTCATCACCGACACCGAGAGCGTGGACGGTTACGTGCGACTGCGGATGATCGGCGTCCCCCTCGAGTACATCCTCGGCCTGCAGCAGAAGCTCGACGACGACATGGACCGCGCTGCTCACACGCTGATCTCCGCGGGCCGTCGAGCGATCACCGAAGGCCGCTTCGACGGCTGGATCCCGGAGGTCGGCGAAGAGTCGGAGTGGGCGTCGCGGTTCCTCGGGGAGTTGCGACGCACCGGTCGAGTGGCCGCCCACAACACGCTGTACCGGGCGCTCGACCGCGAACTGTCACGCCAGCTCGACGACTACCTGGCCGTCGCGAGGGAGCGCAAGCACGCCGCGGGCGACTGACGCCGGATCACTTGACGACGATCGGCGGCAGACCGGGAATCGGGTTCGGCACGGTCCTGCGGGGATGCCCGGGCCCCGGGTTGGCGCCCGTCGGCGGCTTCTTGCTCGTCTTCTTCGGCGGCGGCGGGGGCGGAGGCGGAGGCGTCGTGTACTGCATCATCGTCGAGCGGGCCGCGGCCAGCTCCGACGGGTCCGCCGCGGTGGGAATGTGTTCGAGGGCCGGGGTGGACTGTGCCGGAGCCTGCGTCGAGCCCGTCGCGCTGCTCGAATCGTCTACTGCGGTGAGTTCCGGGCCTCCGTGCTCGTGCACGTTCATGGCGACTGCGGTGCCCGCGCCCGCCAGTCCCAGAAGCACGACGACGGCTGCGGCCGCAGTCCATCGAGTTCGACGTCGCGACTGCGCTTCGCGGGCTCGTCGATCCTCATCGGTCTCGTCGTCGACGTACTCTGCCTGGACGAGGCCGTTCGCGTCGGATGCGGAGTCGACGGCGGGCGTGTCGAATCGGACGTCGCCGTTGGCGTCCAGCGCGTAGCGCGAGGGGTCGATTCCCGAAGCCGAGAACGACAGCGGGCCGCTCTCGTCGGTGGTGTCGGTCCAGGCGAGGGTGGCGGGAGCGGCGTCGACGCGATCGAGCAGACCGGTCGGCAGGTCGTCGCCGCCGAAGGTGGTCGGAAACGGATCGCCGGGCAGAAGCGCGCTGAACCCACGTTCGGTGAACGCCTCCCAGAGGCCCGGCCACAGGTCGGTCCCCGGCCCGAGGAGGATCGCGTCGATCGGCTGCGGTCCGGCGAGCTCGATGAGCATCCCGTGCAGACGATTCACTTCGGGGACGGTCGCCTCGACCATCTCCAATCGCGTGACGGAGATGAAGCGGAGCGTTCCCGGGCCCATCGCGAGCGCACTGTCGCGGTCGCCGATCGAGTCGCGAGCGCGCGCGGCGAGCGCGACGAGTTCGTCGAAGACGTCCGGGTCGGACGCCTCGGGGGCCTTCCCGTTCTCAATGAGTTCGCAGGCGATGCGCGTGTCGAGGACGTCGGGGACGATGCGGGGCTCGCGCAGTTCCGCGCTCACCCGCCCGGTGCCGTCGACGCGGCCCATCCAGACGCCCGACGCTCCGAACACGACGGCGATCACGGCGCCGGTCGGCGTCGGCGGGACGGAGAACCCTGCCAGCCATCCGAAGGTGCCGTGTCCGCTGGTCATGGTGTCAGCTCTGGAAGTTCAGGTACGCCTTGGACGGCGTCGGGCCGCGCTGGCCCTGGTACTTGGATCCGACGGAGGCGCTTCCGTACGGGTTCTCCGCTGGGCTGGACAGGCGGATGAGGCACAGTTGACCGATCTTCATCCCCGGCCACAAGGTGATCGGCAGGTTCGCGACGTTCGACAGTTCCAGCGTGATGTGGCCGCTGAATCCGGGGTCGATGAAGCCCGCCGTCGAATGGGTCAGGAGTCCGAGTCGACCGAGCTACGACTTGCCTTCGAGACGACCGGCTAGGTCGTCGGGCAAGCTGAGGACCTCGAGCGTCGACCCCATAACGAACTCGCCGGGTTGCAGCACGAACGGTTCACCCTCGGCCGGCTAGACGAG
>JASLJL010000137.1 GCA_030152405.1 Gordonia sp. (in: high G+C Gram-positive bacteria)
TGTCCGCGGCGTCGATCAAGGGGATCGTCGGCGAGATGCAGGGGGTCATCGGCCGGATCCAGTCATCGGCGGGCAACGGCGTCGCCACCTGGAGCGGGAAGGCGTCGACGTCGTTCGAGGGGTCTCACACGGACTGGCACGCCACCGCCACTCGGCTGCGTCAGGCGCTCGACGACATCGAGACCAAACTGACCAGCGGCTTCCGCGGCTACGACGACGAGGACGCGTCCGCGGCCGCCGTCGTCGCAGGGTCCGGCGAGTCGACGATCAGCATCTAGCCGCACGACATTCCAGTCACACAACAGGAGGGGAGACACATCATGGGTGCAGGGGGAGTGATCCGGTACGACTTCGCCGGTCTGGACACGCTGTCGGGGGATCTGCGTGGACAGTTCCAGCGATTGGAGGAGCTGTCGGGGCAGCTCAAAAGGCAGGTGGCGGCGCTGGGCAGTCACTGGGACTCGGGCGGCGCGGCGTCGTACCAGCAGGCGCAGGCGCAGTGGGACCGACTGTTCGCGGATGCTCGCGCACGCCTCGACGGATTGGGCGTCGGAGTTTCGCGCGCTGCGACGCACATGCGCGACACGGACATCCGGGTCGGCCGCTCGTTCGGGGCATGACGCAGGCCCGGTGCACGGACGAGGGGTACGTGCACCGGGCCTGAGCGATTCTGATCAGTCGCCGGTGTGGCCTTGCAGGAGCGTCGCGAAGTCGGTGACCGGACCGAGATCGGTGGTGCGGCCGCTCCGGCGAGGCGCGGAGTCCGACGGCCCGCCGAACCCGGCGACCGAGCCGGTGTCGACCAACCGTTGAGCCAATTCGGCTCCAGCCCTGCTGATCCGGGCGCTCAACTCAGACGACCCGAAGTCCTCCGTGGCCGCGAAGGTGCCGGTCGGCAGGACGTCTGCGCGCAAGTAGGCCAGCAACGGCCTGATCGCGTGGTCGATGACCAGCGAGTGCCTCGCGGTTCCGGCGGTCGCCGCTGCGAGCACCGGCACGCCGGTGAGCGCGTCCGGGTCGAGGACGTCAAAGAACATCTTGAAGATGCCGCTGTACGACGCGGCGAACACCGGGGTCGCCACGATGACGCCGTCGGCCTCGGCGATCAGGTCCTGTGCGGCTCGGACCGTCGTCGGCAGCACACCGGACGTGACAGCCGTGGCCAGATCGCCCGCGATGGAGGCGACGTCGACGTAGTCGATGTCGACGCTCTCGCCTCGCGCGGACACGGCCGTGCTGACCGCGCCGGCCAACTGCTCGGCCAGCAGACGCGTGGACGACGCCGCAGACACGCCGGCGTTCACCACCACCACTCGGCGGGTCATCGCTGTGCTCCCGCCGAGACGTTCTGTGACGGAATCACCTGGTGGAACGGGCTGTCCGGGCCGGCCTCGACGAGCGAGGCGTGCGTCGGCGGGTCGGACGGCACGTGTGCGGGGCGTCGACGATCGAACTCGGCGCGCAGCGTCGGAACCACCTCGCGACCCAGCATCTCGATCTGGTCGAGCACCTGCGACAGCGGCAGACCGGCGTGGTCGAGCAGGAACAGCTGTCGCTGGTAGTCGCCCGCGTAGTCGGCGAAGCTCAGCGTCTTCTCGATCACCATCTCCGGGGTGCCGACCGTCAACGGCGTCATGTCGGTGAAGTCCTCCATCGACGGACCGTGGCCGTACACCGGGGCGTTGTCGAAGTACGGACGGAAGCGTCGCTTCGCCTCGGCTTCGGTCTCGGCCATGAAGGCCTGACCGCCGAGCCCGACGATCGCCTGATCAGCGGACCCGTGACCGTAGTGCTCGAAGCGCTGCCGGTACAGATTCACCATCTGCTCGGTGTGCTCCTTGTTCCAGAAGATGTTGTTGTGGAAGAAGCCGTCGCCGTAGAACGCGGCCTGTTCGGCGATCTCGGGCGATCGGATCGAGCCGTGCCACACGAACGGCGGCGTGTCGTCCAGCGGCGCCGGGGTGGAGGTGTAGCCCTGCAGCGGCGTGCGGAACTTGCCCTCCCAGTCGACGACCTTCTCGCGCCACAGTCGACGCAGCAGGTGGTAGTTCTCCACGGCGAGCGGAACGCCCTGGCGGATGTCCTTGCCGAACCACGGGTACACGGGTCCGGTGTTGCCCCGCCCGAGTGTCAGGTCGACGCGACCGTCGGCGAGATGCTGAAGCATTGCGAAGTCCTCGGCGATCTTGACCGGGTCGTTCGTCGTGATCAGGGTGGTCGCGGTCGACAGCTGGATGCGCTCGGTGCGAGCGGCGATCCATCCGAGCATCGTGGTCGGCGAGCTCGGGACGAACGGCGGATTGTGGTGCTCACCGGTGGCGAAGACGTCGAGCCCCACCTCTTCGGCCTTGAGTGCGATCGCGGTCATCGCCTTGATGCGCTCGTTCTCACTGACGGTGGAACCGGTGGTGGGGTCGGCGGTGACGTCGCCGACGGTGAAGATGCCGAACTGCATGGGAAGTCCCCTCGCTCTCTCATGGCCCGCCGCCTGTCGCGCCGGTCGTGATCAGCATAACCGGACCGTGGTCCGTTTAATTCCATCGGGGTCCACACGATTCGAGAGTGTGTCGAATATTGTTGTCGGGCATCAGAGTTCGCGATGTGGCCCGACGGTCCCAAGTGATGCGATAGGTTCTGCAACACCGATAAGTATGAGAGGGGTCACAGTCATGGCGAAATCGACGTCGACTGCCGGACGGCGACGCACCATCGTCGGCGCACCGACGGCCTCGTCTCGTGACCGGTCTGCAATCCAGTCCCGAACAAGTGAAAAGAGGAAAATGCAGTGAGCAACCCGATGTTCCGGGTGAAGTCGGTCGAGCAGTCGATGGCCGACACGGATGAACCCGACACAAAACTGAAGAAGGACCTGACGTCCTGGGACCTCACCGTGTTCGGTGTCGCCGTCGTCGTCGGCGCCGGAATCTTCACCCTCACAGCGCGCACCGCGGGCAATGTCGCCGGACCCGCCGTCTCGCTCGCATTCGTCCTCGCCGCCATCGCTTGTGCGCTCGCCGCACTCTGTTACGCCGAATTCGCGTCGACGGTGCCCGTCGCCGGATCGGCGTACACGTTCTCCTATGCGACATTCGGCGAGTTCATCGCCTGGATCATCGGCTGGGACCTCATCCTCGAGTTCGCGCTCGCGGCGTCCGTCGTCGCGAAGGGCTGGTCGCACTATCTGAACGAGTTCATCTGTCTGATCGCCGACCGTGATCCCATGACGTACTCGTTCACCGTGCTGCAGTTCGGCAACGGTGACGGCACCGGCGCGTTCGAGAGCTTCGACTGGGGCGCGGTCGTACTGATCGGAGCCCTGACCACGCTGTTGGTGCTCGGCACCAAGATCTCGTCCGTCGTGTCGCTCATCTTCACCGCGATCAAGGTGTCCGTGGTGTTGCTGGTGATCATCGTCGGCTCGTTCTACATCTCCAAGGACAACTACTCCCCGTACATTCCGCCGTCAGAGCCCAAGGGCGAGGGCGGCGCATCCGGCCTCCACCAGACGTTGTTCTCCATGATGACCGGCGGCGAAGGCTCCAACTTCGGCTGGTACGGCCTGCTCGCTGCGGCGTCCCTCGTGTTCTTCGCGTTCATCGGCTTCGACGTCGTCGCCACCACGGCGGAGGAGACCAAGGAC
>JASLJL010000334.1 GCA_030152405.1 Gordonia sp. (in: high G+C Gram-positive bacteria)
GTGGCCGCGACGGTCGGCAGCGACACCCGCCTCAACGTGTGGACGCACGACACCCGGTGGCGAATGCGCGGCTCCGTCGGCATCGAGAAACGAGTCAACGACCGGCCCAGCGTGGCGATGAGCGACGACGGCAAGCTCGTCGCGACGGCCAACAACAACGGCGGATCGATCGAGCTGTGGGACGTCACCGACCCGGATCGGCCACGATTCGCTTCGCGGATACGGACCGACACGAGGTACACCGCGGCCGTCGCCTTCGTTCCCGGCCGCCGCGAACTGGTCGGAGGATCATCCGACACCGAGATCGCCGTGTGGGACGTCGCCGACACCGCGTCACCACGACTGATCGGCGGGCCCGTCGGCGGGCCCACCGACCTGATCACCGCCGTCGCCGTCGACGCCTCGGGCACTCGCATGGCGATCACGTCCGACGACCGGAACGTGTACGTGTACGACATCGCGACGCTCAGACGGCTGCGCACCATCGCGATCGGCACTGCGGCGAGCGACGCGGTGTTCGACCCGTCGGGTCGGTCGATTCACGTCGCCGCAGACGCCCTGACCCAGTGGAGCCTCGACGACGGCTCCCTCATGTCGCGGAGCGACGTCGACGATCCGGACCAGCTCTCGATCATGGGCGACGACACTCTGCTGATGGGGACCAGCGCCCGGAGCGTGGTGGCGTACCGGATCGGAGACGACGGCGTCCTCGCCGACCGCCGCGTGGTGACGCCGGTGTTCGGCGGATCACGAGCGCCGACGGCGCGGTGGCGTTTTCCGGCCGTCACCTCGGGCGCGACCGGCGACTTCCTCACCGCGGGCGAGACGACGGGCCTGCTGTATGCCCAGTCGCTCGATCCCGTCGACGGCCACGACTGGATCTGCGCGGTCACCGCGCCCCTGAACGAGCAGCAGGCCGAGCGTCATCGTGTCGCCGCAGGCGACGACGCCTGCTGACCTCGCACACGCGGCTCGTCGTTCGGCCCGCGCTGATTAATTGGTCCTCACCAGCCCCTCTGGGGCGGCGGGACGATCGCAGCGATTGCCGCATGTGGTTGCGCCGCTTACGTTCTCAGCAGCACAGAATTCATCACGAGCGGCTGAGAGACTGGCTCTTTGACGCCGCAGCAACCGGTGGGGTTCACCCCTACTAGGTGCTAATGCCAGAGACGATGAACCATCTCGACGTCCCCGCACGCGGGGTCTCGAGCCTGTACGGCCGTCACCTGTTCCGGTGCAGCCGCTCGTGATCGTTGCATGTGCCGTCCGCATGACACCGCGGACGACGACACACGATTCGAGTCCGGCTGTTGCCGGACAGGGGAGAGGCACAGATGACGACCACACTGAGCGCGCCGCACACCGGTGGCGCCGACCAGGAACACGACCGGGTGGCGACGACGACCGCCACCGATTTCTCCGCAGATCACCTGCTGCGCCTGTTGAAAGGCGATGTCTACGCCGTCCGCGTCCGTGGGCTGGCGACCGGGGAGGCACTCGCTGGGCTTCGCGAACGCTTCGTCGGACGCGACGATCATGGTCCCCTCGCGACCGACCCGCAGTTCCGGCGCATCGGCCACGCGTTCTCCGAGGTCGCGCCGACCGATCAGGGACAGTACTTCGCCGATGCGGCGGCGCACCGGAGCCGTCTGCGCGAGATCGCCGCGCCCTACCAGTACCCGTCGGACGCGGTGCGGATCCTGCTTGACGAGGCCTGGCCGACGGGGACCACTCTGCTCACGTCGGAGAGTCAGAAGTTCTTTGCGGGAGTGGCGCGCTACCAGCAGGCAGGTGTCGATCTGGAACCGCACACCGACAACATCGCGCGAAACCTGCCGGACGACGACCTCGGCATCCGACGACAGCTGTCGGTGAACGTCTATCTCGATGTTCCGGACAGCGGAGGCGAGCTGGAGATCTGGGACGCCTACCCGACCGAGGCCGACTACCGCGAGCTCGCGGGCGAACGGGTGTGGGGCGTGGACCGCGACTCCGTCGGTGACCCGGCACTCGTCGTCCGACCGGAGGTGGGGGAGGCGATCTTCATCGATCCCCGACGCGTGCACGCGGTGGCGCCGTCTCACGATCGACCGAGGGTCACCGTCGGACTGTTCGTCGGTGTCCGCGGCCAGGACCAGCCGTTGGCGGTGTGGAGCTGATGACACTCGCCGTCACCGCCCCGGTCGGCTCGGCGTCGCACAAGGCGGCGTTCGACCTCAAGGGGGCGCACTACGAGTACGAAGGACGATCGACGATTCTCCTGGTCAGCGTGGGCGCCGACTATCACGAGGGGGAGAAGTTCGGCGCGACCGTCGACCTGCTGAACCGCAGTGGGTTCTCGCGGGTGACCGTCGCGGTCGCCGACACCCTGCAGCGTCACAACCTCGACGTTCCGCCGGGCGAGGCTTACCGGCTCTCGCGCCGTCGGGGCGACCAGTGGATTGCTCGCAACCGCCCCCTCCTCGATCTGCTGACCGCGGACGTCGACATCCTCCGGTGGGACACGGCACTCAGCGATCCCGCCTATCCGCACGCCCTCGACGACGTGCGGACCGCGTATGAGACGAACGCCGACTACGCGGCCGCGATCGACTCGACGATCGACCGCTTCGTCTCACGCCGCGGCGACGACGTCCCCGACGTGGACCGCATCCGCAACGGCTGCCGGACGTATCTCCTCGAGGAGGTGCCGATCATCCAACCGTTGTGGGCCGATCAGGGATACGACTTCGTGGTGTACCCGCAGCAGATCTCGACCGCCATGCAGGCGACGCGCGACCTGTTCGTCGGTGAGGGCGCCGCGTGGCTGCCGCTCCGTTTCAAGAAGCGGAAGTCGGCTCGATGAGCATCGTCGAGACCGAGGTGACCGCGGGAAGACGGACCGCGGGCTTCGTCGGACTGGCGACGGCGTCGTTCCTCGGCTGTATCGATCTGACGATCGTGTCGACGGCGCTGCCCGCCATCACCCGTGAGCTCGGAACGTCGATCTCGGTGTCCCAACTCGTGCTCAGCGGGTTCCTGACGGCTCTCGCGATGTTCATGGTGACCGCGGGCCGGATCGGGGACCAGCTGGGACGACGAACCGTGCTGGTGGCGGGGCTCGGCGTGTTCGTCGTCGCATCGGTCGGCGCGGCTCTGGCGCCGGGGATCGGTTGGCTGATCGCGGCGAGGTTCGTGCAGGGCGCGTCGTGCGCGGTGCTCTACACGGGCACGTCCACGCTGGTGGAACAACTGTTCCCGGAGGGAGAGCGTGGACGCGCGGTCGGTTGGCTGTACGCCGTCAACGGTGTCGGACTGGCGATCGGCCCGGTCCTCGGCGGACTCCTGGTCCCCGCGTTCGGGTGGGCGTCGGTCTTCTGGATCAACGTCCCGTTCGGGCTGGTGGCCGTCGGTCTGATCCTGGCCGCGGTCCCGTCGCCCGCGCCGGAGTCGGATCGGGGGACCGACGTTCCCGGTCAGGTGGCGCTCGCCGTCGCGGTGGCCGCCGCCGTCGCATTCGTCTCGCTGCCGGCGAGCGCGGGGTGGGCGAGCGTGCCGGTGATCGCGTCGGGAGTCGTCGCCGTGGCGGCCGTGGTGCTGCTCGTCGCGGCCGAACGACGGTCGCCCGACCCGCTCCTGCGCGTCGACCTGCTCGCGCACCCTCGACTCCGGGCGGCGTTGCTCTCGGACTTCTTCCTGGCGGCGTTCTACGCGTCGGCCCTTCTCGTGCTGCCGCAGTATCTCGCTGACCGGCACGGACTCGGTGAACGCCTGATCGGAGTCTCGCTGCTTCTAGTCAGCGGCACGATGGCGTTCGCCTCGCCACGTGTGGGCCGCTGGGTCGATCACGGCGGTCCCACCCGCCCGCTGCGATTCGGGTTCGCTTCACTCGCGGTGTCAGCGGGGGCACTTCTGGCGGGTGCGCTCTCCGGACAGATCGCCGTCCTGCTCGTCGGGTTCGTGTTCTTCGGACTCGGATGGGCGCTGATCCTGGCGCCTGCGACCCTGTCGGCGCTGTCGGCGGTTCCCACCGGTGAGGCGGGCTTCGCAATCGGCGCCTCCTGGACGTTCCACAACCTCGGCGGCGCTCTCGGTGCCGCCGTCGCCGCAGCGCTCTACGCGTCGTCCGACGCCGACGGCGGCTTGACGTCGACCGCGGTGTTCCTGCTCGTCGGCGCAGTCATCGCGCTCGCGGCGAACGCTTTGATCCCTGATTCGCATTCCACCGTCCACGCCGCAGGCGTCGACGGTCCCAGAGAAGAGACTTCCCGATGAAGAACAGCACCCGTGCGGCGGTCGCCGTGCTCGCCGTCGCCACCGCTCTGCCGCTCGCGGCGTGCGCGGGGGACGACGCGGAGTCCGACGTCCTGCGTTACGGGCTGTCGTCGGCGCCCAGCTGCGCCGATCCCGCCCAGTCGAGCACCAACCAGACCGTCAACGTGTCCCGTCAAGTGGTCGATTCGCTCGTCGACCAGAACCGGGACACCGGTGAGCTCACACCATGGCTCGCAGAACGGTTCGCCGCGTCCCCGGACGGCCGCAGTTTCACGTTCACCCTGCGGGACGACGTGACCTTCAGCGACGGAACGCCGCTGACCTCGGACGTGGTCAAGAAGAACTTCGACGCGCTCACCTCCGACGAGTCGACGTCCACCCGAACACTCCAGGCGTCCGGGTTCCTGCTCGGCTACGAGCGGACCGACACCCCGGACAAGCGAACCGCGATCGTTCGATTCGCCGAACCCAATGTCCAGTTCCTGCAAGCTGCGGCGACCACTCAACTGGGGATCCTCGCGCCGTCGACGGTCTCCGCGTCGTTCGACGACAGGTGCACCGCGAGTGCGGTCATCGGCAGCGGACCGTACACCTACAGCGGGTGGGAGCAAGACCGGTCGGTCTCGCTCACCAGGCGGGACGACTACCGGTGGACCCCGGACACCGGGCTCGCCGACCAGGCGCGATACCGCACGGTCGAGTTCAGCGTGGTGCCCGAGTCCGGAGTCAGAGCGGGCAGCGTCACGTCCGGTCAGTTGGACGCGAGCGCCGATCCCCAGCCCCAGGACCGCAGCGCGATCGAAGCGTCCGGCGCGGTGCTGACCTCGCGTCCCAACCCGGGCCTGCCGTACGTCTTCCAGTCGAACGTGTCGCGCGGTGTGCTCGCCGACCCGGCGGTCCGCCGTGCCGTGACCACAGCATTGGACCGGAAGGAACTCGTCGACACCGTCCTCGGGGACTCGTTCAAACCTGCGACCAGTGTTCTCGCGTCGACCACTCCCGGGTACCGAGCCGACCCTGCGATCCGG
Source organism: Gordonia sp. (in: high G+C Gram-positive bacteria) (assembly GCA_030152405.1). Lineage (GTDB taxonomy): Bacteria > Actinomycetota > Actinomycetes > Mycobacteriales > Mycobacteriaceae > Gordonia. The sequence goes on from JASLJL010000334.1 coordinate 5,283, forward strand.
CTCGACCGTGCCGAGTCCGCGCGTGTGCTCGATGCCGCGGGCTGGCGGTCGTCGGGTGGGACACGGACCAAAGACGGGAAGAAGCTGGCGTTCGACGTCATCTACTCGCCGGAGTTCTACGGCAACA
>JASLJL010000337.1 GCA_030152405.1 Gordonia sp. (in: high G+C Gram-positive bacteria)
AGCACCACCGCCTGCACGAACAGTCCGGGTCCGTCGATGAGCACCGCACCGGACATCAGGGTGCGTTGCTCGGGGGAGTCGGAGGTCGCGGTGTGCGCGACGAACCCGAGTGCTACCATCGCGGCGACGATGCCGGCGCACGAGAGCCCCAGCTGGATGCGGTAGCGGGCGCCCGGCCGCGCGAACGCCTCGACCAGCACACTGACCACGGCGACGCCGAACACGATGAGCATCGGCGAGAGCCGGTAGTAGTCGATCGACGGCAGCACGAGTTCGGTGGTCATCGGTCGCCTCCCTGGACTGCGGTGGTCACGGAGTCGGTCGTGGGCGGATCGACGAAGTCGAGGACGATTCGCGGGAAGAAGCCGAGGGCGACGAGAGCGACGATCAGCGGCGCGACGACGATCTTCTCCCGCAGCCCGAGGTCGGTGATCGGGCGGTCCGGCTCATCCGGCGCCGGACCGCCCATCATCCGCTGGTACGTCCAGAGGATGTAGACGGCCGACAGGACCAGTGCCAGCGACGCGACGATCGCGGCCGCAGGGTAGCGGACGAAGGTTCCGATCAACACCAGGAACTCGCTGATGAACGGCCCGAGGCCGGGCAGCGACAGCGTCGCCAGACCCGCGACGAGGAACGTCCCGGCCAGCACCGGCGCCACGCGTTGAACACCGCCGAAGTCGCTGATCAGGGAACTGCCGCGCTGCGAGACGAGGAACCCCGCGATGAGGAACAGTGCGGCCGTGGACACTCCGTGGTTCACCATGTAGAGCGTCGATCCGGTCTGCGCCTGATCGGTGAGCGCGAACACGCCGAGCACGATGAAACCGAAGTGCGAGATGGACGTGTACGCGATCAGCCGCATCACGTCTCGTTGACCGATCGCCAGGACGGCGCCGTAGACGATGCTGATCACCGCGAAGGTGCACAGCACGGGAGCGAACGTCTCGGACGCGTCGGGGAACAGCCCGAGGCAGAACCGCAGCATCGCGAAAGTGCCGACCTTGTCCATCACCGCCATCATCATCACCGCGGCCGCGGGAGTGGTGGAGACGGCGGCGTCGGGCAGCCACGTGTGCAACGGCCACACCGGCGCCTTCACCGCGAACGCGAACACGAAGCCGCCGAACAGCAGATTCTGGGTGGTCGACGACATGTCGATCGAGCCGCTCGCGACTCCCTGCGAGATCGAGGTGAAGCTGAACTCGCCCGCGACGGCGTACAAGCCGATCACGGCGGCGAGCATGATCAGCCCGCCGAACAGGTTGTACAGCAGAAACCGGACAGCGGCCCGCGACCGCTCCGGGCGCACCCCGGGGCCGCCGGGGCCGAACCCGCCGATCAGGAAGTACATCGGGATCAGCATCGCCTCGAAGAAGATGTAGAAGAGCAGGACGTCGGTCGCGACGAAGCTCATCAGAACCATCGCCTCGACGGCCAGAAGCAGCGCGACGTAGATGTGCGTCGACTTCGTCGGAGCCGTCGATCCGGCGTCGCCGGTGTCTCGCCAGCCCGCGAGCAGGAGGAGCGGTGTGAGGACCGTCGTGAGCAGGATGAGCGCCAGACCGACACCGTCCAACCCGAGCGAGTAGCGGGCGCCGAACTGCGGGATCCAGCTGAGGTCTTCGGTCATCTGGAATCGGCCGGAACCGGCGTCGAACCGGATCGCGAGGATCACCGACCACACCAGGACCAGCAGCGCCGCTCCGACGCCGATCACCTTCACGTTGTGCGCCCGGTGTGCGGGCAGGAACATGATCACCGCAGACCCGACAGCCGGGAGCAGCCACAACACGGTGAGCCAGGGCATCGTCACAGTACGTTCACCACCATCGTCAGCGCGGCGATCACCACGGTTCCGGCGAGAATCGACAGTGCGTAGGACCGGACGTAGCCGGTCTGGGCTCGCCGGGCGAGCGCTGAGGTCCCCGTCACGGCCGCCCCGACGCCGGACGGCACCGATCCGAGACCACGATCTTCGACGGCCACCAGTCCGGCTGTCAGCACCGCGCCCGGGCCGACGATCGCCTTCTCGTTGAACGCGTCGCCGTACAGGTCTGCGCGCGCGGCAACGGTCAGCGCCGACACGTCGTCCGGGGGAGTCTCGGGGACGGCCCGACGGCCGTACCTGGCCCAGGCGATGGCGGCTCCTGCGACCACACACCCCAGCACGACCACGGTGACCGCCCAGGCGGGCAGCGGGCCGTCGTGCTCGGGCGCCTCGCCGACGACGGGCGCCAGCCAGTCCGTCAGCGTTCCGCCGATCGCGAGGAGCGCTCCCGCGCCGACCGATCCGATCGCGAGGACGATCATCGGCGATGTCATCGACGCCGGGGCCTCGTGGGGATGAGCGTCGGACGCCCACCGGCGGGGACCGAAGAAGGTCATCGCCATCACCCGGGTCATGTAGAACGCCGTGATCGCGGCGCCGAGCACCGTCGCGCCGCCGAGCAGCCACCCGCGAACTCCGCCGGCGCCGAGAGCGGCCTCGATGATGCCGTCCTTGGAGAAGAACCCGGAGAGCGGCGGGACGCCGATGATCGCGAGGTAGCCGAGGCCGAAGGTCACGAAGGTGATCGGCATGGCTGTCCGCAGTCCGCCGAAGCGCCGCATGTCGGTCTCGTCGTTCATCGCGTGCATCACCGAACCCGCGCCGAGGAACAGTCCGGCCTTGAAGAAGCCGTGCGTCAGCAGATGGAGGATGGCGACGGCGTAGCCCGCGGGACCGAGGCCGGCGGCGAGGATCATGTAGCCGATCTGACTCATGGTCGACGCGGCGAGCGCCTTTTTGATGTCGTCCTTCGCGCAGCCGATGATCGCGCCGAACAGCAGCGTGACGGCGCCGACGACGGTGACGGCGGTCTGGGCGTTCGGGGCGAGATCGAAGATCGGCCCCGAGCGGGTGATGAGGTAGACGCCCGCGGTGACCATCGTCGCCGCGTGGATGAGCGCCGACACCGGCGTCGGTCCCTCCATGGCGTCGCCGAGCCACGCCTGCAGCGGGACCTGCGCCGACTTGCCGCACGCCGCCAGCAGCAGCATGAATCCGATCCCGGTGACCGCGGCGTCGCTCGCCTCGGGCGCTCCGGTGAACACGGTGTCGAAATCGACGGACCCGAGCGTGGAGAACATGATCATCATCGCGATGGCGAGTCCCATGTCGCCGACACGGTTCATCACGAACGCCTTCTTCGCGGCCGTCGCAGCCGACGGCTTGTGCTGCCAGAAGCCGATGAGCAGGTAGGACGCGACACCGACACCTTCCCAGCCCAGATAGAGGCCGAGGTAGTTGTTCGCCAGGACCAGCACGAGCATCGCCGCCACGAACAGGTTCAGGTACGCGAAGAACCGGCGACGATTCGGATCGTCGGCCATGTAGCCGATCG
>JASLJL010000538.1 GCA_030152405.1 Gordonia sp. (in: high G+C Gram-positive bacteria)
TTCCTTGATTACAAGCTCCCATTTGTTCCAAATCGGGAGTAACAGAGCGTCCGTAGGCGCGAACTGATATTAGGAAAGCTCAAATCTTGATATGAGATACGGTAGTGAGGGAATTTCACGAAAATTTTGCGTCGGAGTCGAATCAAGCTCACGAGGAATCAAGGCTCACAATGATTTTTGAAATCAGCAAGGCTCACGGAAGGCACGGCACGGCTTTCCCAGCATTATTCCGAAAGATGCAGGCATTTTGATAAAGCGTCTTGGTGATTCGAAACCGTCTTTGATGTACCTGAATAAACAAAAAATTAAGTTAAAAAACCTATGGTTAAGTTCAGCTTTGTCAAACCTGTGGGCAGAGGTTTTTCCTGTTGACTAACCTTGTGTAGAAGTCAACGTATAACATGAACACCGTTATGCGGACTTATGCACAATGGTTATCAACAGATTAGAAAAACCGTTCCGAAGGACTGTCCACAGGTTTGCGCTGAACTGCTTTTAGCTGAATTTTTTGTCAGGTCACAGGTGAGAATCACAGCTTTGAGAAACCAAAGAGAGAGGAACAGGAAAGCCGTGCCGTGCCTTTTGGGAAACCTGATAAGAAAATTATTGGGAAGATGACGAAGTAAGAGCGGTGAGACGGTTGGAAAGTAAAATTTTTGGGAAATGATTCGAACGGCTAAGTCCTGTATTTTCAAAAACGAGCTTTTTATAATTCACAGGCTTCAATAAGATGCCGGTAATGATCTGATCAGCCAGACTAATGATGATTGGAAGTTAAAAAACAAACGTCCAAATGCTTATGGACGTTAAAATATAAACCTACAAATTATATAGCGCAGATTTCGCATAATAATTAAGTTATGTTACTTTCTGTTTTCATTGACTTTTTTATAAATTAATTAATATATTTTATCTATTAATTAATTTATAAAATGTCAATGATGCTATGCTGTCAAGCGCACTCGAACAGAATTTAATATAACTTCCATTATGCGAAATACGTCACAGAAATGGTTTAATCAGACCAATGATATTCCTGATACTTTTATGCAATGTTTGATTAATAAATATACAGTTTGTCAGTATTGCGGTAGGACTTTGCAGTTTCCAGATCTTTATACACATTTGAGGAAATTCCACGATTATGAAAAGGGCATAATCATGGATTTTTTGGACAAGTAGGAGAGTCCACGTCTTCTAATGGTGGACTCTAGTCCGGAATTCCGGAATTTAACAGCAATTATTACTCGTCTTTTTTTAATATTTTTCTTCTGTATTCCAATACATCTGCCTCAGTTAAATCATCTAAGTGTTTGTAAATAAGTGCATTCAGAATATCTGTATTTTGAATCTCCATTCTAAGTTTGTATTTTATTTCCCATTTGGCAGTCTCTAGCTTATCTGCCAATTCGTCTCTTACTCTAATTTGTACTGAAGCCATAAACATGAACCAATGTGTCAAGGAAACTTAATTATATTACCTGTTGCACTGACACAGTGTGTCGTGGTATCTTCAGCCATGTCATGTGTCCCTGTGTCAGTGAAACAATGTTGGATCATATCTGTATAGACATACCGTTTGAAAGCAGTTTCTATTCTGTAGATGCTGAAGGACGTTATTTCTTTATTGATGTCGATCCGCATAGTTTAGAAATTCCATTGGCAAGTCGTTCAGTAAATAAAAATGATGATGGTTCAATTTCTGCATCTGCTTTATTTCATCCGTTCGAATCTGTTCCGACTCATTACACAGGAATGGCTTTAAAAGTCTTTTTTGATTCTGCTTATGAACCTTATGTCCAAATCAAAGCGAGTCCTGCGAAATTACTTCAAGGTCATAATGTCTTTGGATCGGACAATATAGAGCAGGGTGCTATGGAAATGCTTGGCTTCTTGGATGTTGCTTATCCATTGTTATCTAGAATGCTTGATGTTCCTAAAGCGTGGGTTTCCCATATCGATGTGACATATTCAGCACGTTTAAAAGATCAAGACACTGCTAAAAAAGTTCTGCAATTTTTATCTAATGTTTCAAACGGTCAGACACGTTTAAGTAATAAGCGTTATGACTCAACAGTTTATTGGGGAGGTCAGACATCACGCCTTGTAAATCATAAATGCTATCTAAAATATGATGAGTTCATGGCTCAATTTGAAGAACAAAAAAAGCTATCTCAATTTAATAATAAATCTGCAATGCGTGTTGTTGAGGTCATGTCAGACAGCCGGCTGATCAATTGGACAATTGGTTTAGCTCGCTTTGAATCCCGTTTAAAAAAGCGTTGGTTGGAACGTAATAGCGTACCTACAAACCTATTTGAATTAATACGTTTTCAACGTAATAACCCAAATCTTTTACAAACACTTTGGACTAAAGCCACAAGTAATATTTTTGATGCCTTAAGGGGTCAATCTATGAAACTTACAAATGATACAAGTGTACTGAAAGCTATTGAATGTTCTGAAATTGTTCTTACAAAGTCAGGGAAAGCTTCTCCTACCAAAGTTAGAAATTTATTCGCTATGTTTTGTCTTATCCGTGAAAAAGGCATGACAGAAGTTAAGACAACTTACGGTAAGACTCAGTTTTATAAACATATTTCTGATCTTATTGCATGTGGCTTTTCAAAAGCCTATTTGCAGAACCTTCACGATGAGAAGGCATCAAACATCATTCCATTCGTCAAGCTCGTAGAAATTGACTTTAACCAACAACTGCCGTCTTGGTATGAAGAACCGACGAGCCAGTTTAACTACAAAATCGCATAGGTGAGCTATGAATACTACACAACATCCAGTTATGACAGTTACAGGAATCCGCAAGGCTGCGGGAGATTTCCAAGACCAGTCATCAGGTAAAACTATCGAGTTTTCAAATACGGTCGTAACTGTACTTCAAAACTATTCAGATCGGGAACTCGAACAAGGTGCAATCGGTTTCAAATCGACTGATTACAAGATCAAGGGCGCACAGTTCTTTAATGATTACATTCACCAGAAATTGCCTGCGGAAGCAGAAATGATCTTTGATTGGGATTTCACAGGTAAGACGCCAAGAGCAGTTTTGATTGCGCTTAACTTTGATAAGAAGCAGGAAAAGCTATGAACAATTTAGATGATGTGGTTTTTAAGTTTGAAAACCTTAGAACTCAGTTAGAAATAATTGGTCGACTTAGTCAAGGAATCTATAAGTCAGAGCTTGAAAGAATCACGGCTGAAATGGCTGAACAAATTAAAAAGCTTTCAGAATCAAAGGCTTAATATACATCATTTCGCATAATGTATAATATGTTAAAAATCAATAACTTAGGTGAAATTATGATTAGAAATATAACAGCATCTCAGGGTGATAATCAAGCAGAATGCCCGAAATGTTACTCATATTTTCACAGACAATATTTACCTTTTCACATGTCTAAGTGTGAGGGGTAAACAACAATGGTAATAGATGATTGCTCAATGACTACGGTGATACAGGGTGTCAACTATTGCGTTGTTGTACTGCATCAACAGTCGTGGCTTGATGAGTTAAACAATCTTGA
>JASLJL010000340.1 GCA_030152405.1 Gordonia sp. (in: high G+C Gram-positive bacteria)
TTCAGCGCAGAGAACTTGTTGTCGCCTGCGGGGATCACGCTGCCGAAGTACTCCTGGAAGAGTTCCGGGTGCTCGCGCAGACCGCTGTCGGTGTCGAGGAAGATGACACCCTTCTCCTCGAGGTCCTCGCGGATCGAGTGGTAGACGACCTCCGACTCGTACTGCGCGGCGACACCGGCGACGAGGCGCTGCTTCTCGGCCTCGGGGATGCCGAGCTTGTCGTAGGTGTTCTTGATGTCCTCGGGGAGGTCCTCCCACGAGGTCGCCTGCTTCTCGCTGGAGCGGACGAAGTACTTGATGTTGTCGAAGTCGATCGTCGACAGGTCCGAGCCCCATGTCGGCATCGGCTTGCGGTGGAACAGCTTCAGGCCCTTCAGGCGGAGGTCGAGCATCCACTGCGGCTCGTTCTTCTTCGACGAGATGTCGCGGACGACAGCCTCGGACAGACCGCGCTGAGCGGCGGCGCCTGCGTCGTCGCTGTCTGACCAGCCGTAACCGTAGCGGTCGAAGGAAGCGATCGTCTCTTCCTGGGACAGCTGCTGCGGTGCGGCGGGATCGGTGACCGTCATCGGAGGACCTTTCCATGGGGGTTGTCGGCGGCGCCGGGCTGAGCGTCCGCCTTCGGGTCTGACATGTTCTGAGGTGCAGTGACCGGGACGTGGGTGCTGCACACGCAGTCGCCGTTGGCGATGGTCGCCAGTCGTTGCACGTGCGTGCCGAGCAGTTCGGTGAACATCGCCGTCTCGGCTTCACAGAGTTCGGGGAACTCGGCGGCCACATGCGCCACCGGGCAGTGATGCTGGCAGATCTGCACGCCGTTCCCGACCTCGCGGGTGTCGGCCGAGTATCCGGCGCCGGTGAGGGCGTCGGCGATCTGCTCGACGGTGGCGATGACCGATCCGGACTCGGATGCGGGCGTCACACCGGCGACGATGCCGTTGACCCGTTCGCGCGCGAACCGGTCGACGGCTTCCTGGCCCGCGATGTCACGCAGCGACCGGATGGCCGCTCCGGCGAGGTCGTCGTACGCGTGGCGGAGCTTGCCCCGCCCGGCCGGAGTGAGTTGAAACCATTTCGCGGGGCGGCCGCGGCCACCCCTGTTGAATCCGGCGGGAGCGAGATCCACGTCGCCGGAGTCGGTGAGGTTGTCGAGGTGTCGTCGCACGCCGGCCGGGCTGATGCCCAACCGCTCGGCGATGTCACTGGCCGTCATCGGCCCCTCGTCGACAAGCAACGACACGACGGCGGCACGGGTCTGGCCGTCTGCGCCAGTCCCCTCCGCCTGCTGCTGCGCATGCAGCCGCTTCGAGTCGGTCATGCTTTTCACAACACAAGTGTGTCGTAATTGATTCCCTCGTTCCAGCAAGGGTGACCTAAGCCTCCGAGCCGACCCGCTGCAGACGTCCGGCCGTTCCCGCCCGCGGGGGCCGCTACAGTCGTCGTGTGCCGGAATTGCATCTGATGCGCCGCGGCCTCGATTATCTGGGCCTGGCGAAACCGCCTGTGGAGCGGTCTGTCGACGACACCGGCGACTACGGTTCCCGGCTCGCCCGCATGCACGACGACGAGACCGAAGTCGGCCCGCTCAACGCGCTCGAGAACAAGCGTCTGCGGCGCATTCAGCTGTTCGGCACCACCGGTTCGGTGCTGATCCTGATCGGCTCGCTCGGCACCGGAATGCTGCCCGTGCTGCAGAACCCGATCGTCGGAACCCGCATTCTGTCGCTGCCGTCGCGGATGTATTCGACAGCGCTCACGGTCTCGATCGGCGGCATGATGATGCTCGTCGTCGCGTGGCTGCTGCTCGGCCGATACGCGATCGGCAGGTTCTCCGTCGAGGTGGCCGAGGGCCGCAGCCCGGCCAGACGCATGTCCCGCCGGCAGGCCGACACGACTCTCCTGATGTGGATCGCACCGCTCCTCGTCGCGCCGCCGCTGCTGAGCAAGGACGTGTACTCGTATCTGGCGCAGAGCGCGATCGCCTACCGTGGCATGGACCCCTACACGTACAGCCCGATGCGCGGGCTCGGCGTCGACCATCCGCTGACCCTGTCCGTTCCGAACCTCTGGAAGGACACACCGGCGCCGTACGGTCCGCTGTTCCTCTGGATCGGTGAGCACGTCACCGCGTTGACCGGCGACAACATCACCGCCGCGGTCCTCCTGCACCGCCTGATCGCCCTGGCGGGCGTCGCGATGATCGTGTGGGCGCTCCCCCGCCTGGCTCGACGCTGCGGCGTGTCGACGGTGGCCGCCCTCTGGATCGGCGCGCTGAACCCGCTGCTGGTCCTCCATCTGGTGGGCGGAATCCACAACGAGTCGCTGATGCTCGGCATGATGCTCGTCGGCATGGAGTGGTGTTTCCGCGCGATCGAGGGCTCGGCGTCTCTCACGAAGGAGGGCAGCCCCCTCCCCTCGCGGGTGGGATGGATCCTGATCGCGGGCGCCGCGTTGATCGCCGCGTCGGCGATGATCAAGGTGGCCTCGATGCTGGCGCTCGGCTTCATCGGCATCGCATTGGCCAGACGGTGGGGCGCGACGCTCCCCGCGCTTCGTCATGCGCCGGTGTCCCAGTGGTGGTCGCGGTCGCGGACGTCGATCGTGGCGCTCACCAAGTCCGCGGCGCTGCTGCTCGCCGTCTCCGTCGTGGTGATCGGTGGCATCGGGACCGCCACCGGACTCGGCTTCGGCTGGACCGGGACGCTGAGCACCGGCGGCATCGTGCGGTCGTGGATGTCGATGCCGACCCTCCTCGGCGTCGTGTCGGGCCGGGTCGGCCTGTGGGTCGGTCTCGGCGAGCAGACGCAGGCGATCCTCGACATCGCGCGACCGATCGGCCAGCTCATCGCCGGCGTCTTCGTCGTGCGCTGGCTGCTCGCCTGCCTCGCGGGCCGCGTCCACGCCCTCGGCGGACTCGGCATCGCCATGGCGACGTTCGTCGTCTTCTTCCCGTTCGTGCAGGCCTGGTACCTGCTGTGGGCGATCATCCCGCTCGCCGCGTGGGCGACCACCCGGTGGTTCCGCCTGGGCACCGTGATCATCTCCGGAATCATGTCCGTGGTGGTGATGCCCACCAGTTCCGACACGCCTCCGTTGACCGTGGCGCAGGGTCTCGCGACCGGTGTCCTCATGGTCGCGGTGGCCGCGACTCTCTTCTTCATCGACAGTCCGGTGCGTGTCTGGATCACCCGACGCCGACGAGCGAAAGCCCAGCGAGAGCCCACTCACACCACACTGTGACGCACGCCGCGATGGCGGCACCCGACGCCTGCGCCGCAGGCCGTCTGGCCTAGTCTTGAGTACGTGCCCGAACCGTCATCAGCCCACGTCGCTCTGAGTATCAGCGGACTGGTCAAGCGGTTCGACGACGTCGTCGCCGTCGACGGTCTCGACCTCGAACTCCGCACCGGAGAGGTCCTCGCACTGCTCGGACCGAACGGCGCGGGCAAGACGACGACGGTCGAGATCTGCGAGGGCTTCGGCGCTCCGGACGCCGGTGTGGTGCGAGTCCTCGGACTCGATCCCGTCGCCGACAACGACGAGCTGCGCAGCCGGATCGGAGTGATGCTGCAGGGCGGCGGCGCGTATCCCGGTGCCAAGGCGGGCGAGATGCTGCGCCTGTGCGCGTCGTACTGCTCCGACCCGATCGACCCCACGTGGCTGATGGACGTGCTCGGCATCGCCGACGTCGCGACGACACCCTTCCGCAGGCTCTCCGGGGGCCAGCAGCAGCGTCTCTCGCTCGCCTGCGCGCTGGTCGGACGGCCCGAGCTCGTCTTCCTCGACGAACCGACGGCGGGCCTCGACGCGCATGCGCGAATCATGGTGTGGGAGCTCATCTCACGTCTGAAGTCCGACGGAGTGTCGGTCCTGCTGACCACCCATCACCTCGATGAGGCCGAGGAGCTCGCAGATCACATCGTGATCGTCGACCGCGGACGTGTCGTCGCGTCGGGCACCCCGGCCGACCTGGTCCGCCGCGACGCCGACGGTCAACTGCGCGTGACCGCCGACGGACTCGACCCGGTCGCCCTCGCGAACGCACTGCCCGACGGGTACACCTGCACCCGCAGCCCCGCGGGCGACTGGCTCGTCGCGGGCCCCGACATCACCCCGCAGATCGTCGCGGCGGTCGCCACCTGGTGTGCCGACCACGATGTCCTGATCACCGGACTCGCGGTGGACTCCAATTCGTTGCAGGACGTGTTCCTCGCACTGACCGGCCGCGAGGTGCGCGCATGACCGAGACCGCCAATCGCTTCCCGTCCGGAACGTTCACTCCCGCACCGGCGCCCGCTCCCCTGGTACGCATCCTTGCCGCACAGACGCGGATGGAGCTCACACTGCTGCTCCGCAACGGCGAGCAGTTGCTGCTGACCATGTTCATTCCGATCACCCTGCTGATCGGGCTGTCGATCCTGCCGATCGACACGGGTTCGGGCGACACGTCGGCGGCCCGGGCGACGACGTTCGTCCCGGCGATCCTGGCGGTGGCGATCATGTCGACGGCGTTCACCGGGCAGGCGATCGCGGTGGGCTTCGACCGCAGGTACGGCGCACTCAAGCGCCTGGGCGCCACCCCGATTCCACGATGGGGGATCATCGCGGGCAAGTCCGCCGCGGTCGTCATCGTGGTGATCCTGCAATCGCTCATCATCGGCGGGATCGGACTGGCGTTCGGCTGGCGTCCCGACGTCGCGGGCCTGACCCTCGGAGCGGTCGTCATCGCGCTGGGGACAATCGCGTTCGCGGTGCTCGGCCTGCTTCTGGGCGGGACGATGAAAGCCGAAGTGGTGCTGGCGCTCGGGAACCTGATCTGGTTCGTGCTGCTCGGCGTCTCCAGTCTTGTCGTGTTCGACGAACACGTTCCGTCGGCTGTGCACTGGCTTGCCCGGTGCACCCCGTCCGGCGCTCTCACCGAGGCGCTGACCCAGGCGTTGTCGTCATCGGTTGATCTGTTCGGCATCGGCGTGCTGGCGGCGTGGTCCGTCGTCGGAGGCGCCCTCGCAGTGAGGTGGTTCCGGTTCGAATGACGAAGCAGTCGCTGACCCAGTCGTGGGCGGGGTTCCGCGCCCCGACGCGCGTGTTCCTCTACCGCTGGGCGATCGCCAACCTCGCGGCCAACATCCTGCTCGTGGTGACCGGCGGCGCCGTCCGTGTCACCGACTCGGGACTCGGCTGCCCCACCTGGCCGCAGTGCACGTCAGGATCGCTCACCCCGCACGCCGCGATGGGCGTGCACGGGGTGATCGAGTTCGGCAACCGGATGCTCACGTGGGTGCTGGTCGTGGTCGCGGTGGGCGCGTGGGTCGCCGCGATGCGTCACCGGCCCGTCGACCGACTCGCCCGTCGCCTCGCCACCGGCGTCGCGCTCGGAGTGCCGCTTCAGGCTGTCGTCGGCGGAGTCACCGTGCTCACCAACCTCAATCCGTGGGTGGTCTCATTCCACTTCCTGGCGACGATGCTGATCATCTCGCTGGCGACGTGGCTGGTGTTCCAC
>JASLJL010000377.1 GCA_030152405.1 Gordonia sp. (in: high G+C Gram-positive bacteria)
TGCTGCGAGACCTCTCGCAGCATGTCGTAGTCGAGCGCGTTGCGCTTGGCCTCGCGGGCCAGCTCGATGGTCGTCACTGGTCCGTCTGAAGTGCTCACGATCATGACGGCAGACTACCCAGGACCTTCGGCCGATGTGCGCCCAGGACGAGGAAAACCTCTCGACTCCGCACAAGAAGCGGTTTCGAGAGGTCTTCTACGAGATGTCTTAAGCGCCGAGCAGGTCGATCACGAAGATCAGCGTCTTGCCGGAGAGGCGATGGCCCGCACCTTCGGGGCCGTACGCCAGTAGCGGGGGCACGACGAGGCGACGACGTCCACCGACCTTCATGCCGGGGATGCCCTCCTGCCAGCCGGGGATCAGCGCGTCGAGCGGGAAGTTGGCCGACTGACCGCGGTCCCACGACGAGTCGAACTCCTCGCCGGTCTCGAACTCGACGCCGACGTAGTGCACGTCGACCATGCCGCCGCGCTGTGCCTCGGCGCCGTCGCCGACGATGATGTCCGTGATCTCCAGCTCCGCGGGCGCGGGGCCCTCCGGGAACTCGACCTCGGGCTTGGTGTTCTCAGCCATGATTCAGCGGTCTCCCATCGACTGGTAGTCGCGCTCGGTGTAGCCGGTGTACAGCTGACGCGGACGACCGATCTTGGTGGTCGGGTCGTTGTGCATCTCGCGCCAGTGAGCGATCCAGCCGGGGAGGCGGCCCAGGGCGAAGAGGACGGTGAACATGCGCGTCGGGAAGCCCATCGCGCGGTAGATGACGCCGGTGTAGAAGTCGACGTTCGGGTACAGGCGACGCTCGATGAAGTAGTCGTCGTTCAGCGCGACCTCTTCGAGACCCTTGGCGATGTCGAGCAGATCATCCTGGACGCCGAGCGTCGAGAGGATCTGGTCGGCGGTCTCCTTGACGATCGCGGCGCGCGGATCGTAGTTCTTGTAGACGCGGTGACCGAAGCCCATGAGCTTCACGCCGTCTTCCTTGTTCTTGACCTTGTTCATGAAGGCCTTGGTGTCGCCACCGGAAGCGCGGATCTCGTCGAGCATCTCCAGCACTGCCTGGTTGGCGCCGCCGTGCAGCGGGCCCCAGAGTGCGTTGATGCCGCCCGAGATGGACGTGAACAGGTTCGCCTGCGACGAGCCGACGAGGCGCACGGTCGACGTCGAGCAGTTCTGCTCGTGATCGGCGTGGAGGATGAACAGCATGTCGAGCGCCTTGGCGACGTCCGGGTTCACCTCGTACGGCTCAGCCGGGAAGCCGAACGTCATGCGGAGGAAGTTCTCGACCAGGCTCAGCGAGTTGTCCGGGTAGAGGAACGGCTGGCCCTGCGACTTCTTGTACGCGTAGGCGGCGATCGTCGGCAGCTTCGCGAGAAGGCGGATGGTGGCCAGCTCGACCTGCTCGGGATCCTTCGGATCGGGCGAGTCCTGGTAGTAGGCGCTCAGCGCGTTGACGGCGCTGGAGACGACGGGCATCGGGTGCGCGTTGCGCGGGAAGCCGTCGAAGAACCGCTTGAGGTCCTCGTGGAGCAGCGTGTGCCGCTGGATCTTGTTCGTGAACTCATCGAGCTGAGCCTGCGTCGGCAGCTCGCCGTAGATGAGGAGGTAACTGACCTCGATGAACGTCGACTTCCCGGCCAACTGGTCGATCGGGTAGCCGCGGTAACGCAGGATGCCCGCGTCGCCGTCGATGTAAGTGATCGCCGACTTGGTCGACGCGGTGTTGACGAAGCCTCCGTCGAAGGTCGTCATACCGGTCTGCGACAGGAACGAGCCCAGTGCGACCGAGTCACTGCCTTCCGAAGCCTTCAGAATCGGCAGGTCGATCTTTCCACCGGGGTAGGTGAAAGTACCGTTCTGCTGTTCGGCGGCGCCATTCTCCACGGACACACAAACCCCTTAGCAATCGCGGGTGAGCAGTTGTTGGGTAACAACCTAGTCGTCTTTCGACTCAGCCGCCCAACGAGGGTCCCTGGGGATCTCCACAGGCTCCTCATGCGCGCGGCCGACGACTCTCTCGTCGCCCGCTCAGCTTACTCATACGGCCCGCAGCCGCTCGCGCGCCCAGTAGCGTGAGCACATGCGCGAGCGGACTGCGGGAGACGACGGGCTCCTCCTCGACTTCGGTTCCACGGATCGTCCCGCATGGATCGCCGCGCGGGTCGCCGACGCTCTTCGCAGCGCCGCGGAAGACGGCCGCTTGGCCCTGTCCGACGTGGTGGCCTGCGCGGAAACCGTTCTGGTGGAGGCACTTGCCGGAACCGGCCTGAACGAGCTCGGCGTCCAGCGAGTTGTGCACGACGTGCTGGCCGACAAGCCGTCACCCGAAGGCGGAGAGCTCCGTTCGGTGACGTCTGCCGTGGTGATCCCGGTGTCGTACGACGGAATGGATCTGCCGTCGGCGGCCACCGCGGCGGGCTGTTCCGTCGATCGGCTGATCCAGGCGCACACTCATCTCACGTGGACGGTGCAGTTCATGGGCTTCGCTCCGGGATTCGGATACCTGGTGCCCGAAGACGGCAGCGACCCGTCCCACACCGAACTGCTGGGCAGGCTGAGCCGACGCGACGAGTCGCGACCGGCCGTGCCCTCCGGGTCGGTCGCGGTGGCGGCCGGCTACAGCGCAGTCTATCCGCGCGTGAGTCCGGGAGGATGGCATCTCATCGGCCGCACCGACACCGTGTTGTGGGACTCGTCGATCACTCCTCCCGCGCTGCTGTCGGCGGGCACACGCGTCCGCTTCGTCCGCGCCGAAGAGGTGCTGGGATGACGCCCGCCGAGTTCACCGTCTGCTCGACCGGACCGCTCAGCACTGTGCAGGACCGTGGACGGGCCGGTCTCGCTCACCTCGGAGTGCCGCGGTCGGGCGCAGCGGATCTCGAGTCGTTCGCGCTGGCGAACCGGCTCGTCGGCAACCGTCCCGACGCCGCGTGCATCGAGGTGACGCTCGGCGGATTCTCCGCACGCGTGCACGGGACCGCGTTGATCGCGGTGTCGGGCCCGGCCACACGAGTGCGCGTCGACGGTCACGACGTCGGAAGCCATTCGGCGGTCCCCTTGCGGAACGGACAGTCGGTGTCGGTGACGGCGCCGCGCCTCGGGTGCCGGAACTACGTCGCGGTGCGCGGCGGGTTCGACGCTCCACTCGAGCTGGGGTCACGGTCGACAGACACGCTCTCCGGTTTGGGACCGGCCCCGCTTCAGGTCACCGACCACCTCCTGGTCGGCGACCTCGCCGGAGACTGGCCCGCGACGATGCTCGCCCCGCCGCCCGCCTCGGCCACCGAGCCGTCGGTGGTGTTGACGGTGCGGCCCGGCCCTCGTGCCGACCGTCTCGTCGATCCGGGTCTTCTCGTGATGAGCCGATGGGTGGTGAACCCGGCGTCCAACCGGATCGGCGTTCGCGTCGACCGTCCCGCCGGCTCCACCGAGCCCGCGCTGGCGCACCGCGACCTTCCGCAACTGCTGTCGGAGGGCGTGCCGCTCGGCGGCGTACAAGTGCCGCCGAGCGGGCAGCCGGTGATCTTCCTCGCCGACCACCCGGTGACCGGCGGGTATCCCGTCGTCGCCGTGTTGACTCCGGCGTCGCTGATCAAGGCCGCACAACTGGTGGCGGGCGACTCCGTCAGATTCGTCGTCGGTTGACTCGCCGTCGTCACCTTGCCAGCAGAATGAGACGCAACTAGAGTTTCGTCTCATGACTGAGGTGCTGCCCCCGCTCGGGCCCGACTCCGTGACGTGGCGCTACTTCGGTGACTGGCGCGGCATGCTGATGGGCCTGTGGTCCGGCTCGATGCAGAACATGCATCCGAAGCTCGCTGCCGGGGTGTGGGATCACTCCGACTTCTTCGGCGAACGCTGGGAGCGTCTGATGCGGTCGCTGTACCCGATCAGCGGGGTCGTCTTCGACCAGACACCGGAGACCGGCGCGCAGGTCCGCGACTATCACCGAACCATCAAGGGCACGATGAACGACGGCGAGCGCTATCACGCGCTCGATCCCGACGTCTTCTACTGGGCCCACGCCACGTTCTGGTACGGCAACATCCGCTGCGCCGAGGCGTTCGGCCCGCCGATCTCCGAGGCGGACAAGCGTCGCCTGTTCGAGGAGTCGCGCGCCTGGTACTCGATGTACGGCGTCAGCATGCGACCGTGCCCCGACACCTACGAGGAGTTCCTCGAGTACTGGGACCACATGTGCCGACACGTCCTCCGCGACCACGAAGCCGTGCGGACCGTTCTCGACATCACCGTCCTCCCTCCCCCGCCGTGGGCCGCGGCCTGGATGCCCGCGTGGTTGTGGAAGCGGCAGGTCGCCGTCGTCCAACGGATGTTCCTGTGGATCACCACCGGCCTGTACGACGAGCCGGTCCGCGAGATGATGGGCCTGACCTGGACTGACGCCGATCAACGACGATTCCGACTGTTCGGGAAGGCCGTCAACAGCGGGATGAAGCTGCTTCCGGCTCGGTATCGACGTCATCCACGAGCACGTGACGCCGACGACCGCCTGACCGGTCGCGTCGCCGCCGACGCTCCCCTTCTGGAGACCCCCGTCCGCAATCTTCCCACCGGCGCCGAGCGCGACAGCCCGATCCACTACTGCCCGGTCACCGCTGCCCGCCGCGCCAACCTGCCCTGGCAGAGCAACGACACCGCCGCCCCGACTCCCGCTGCCGGAATCGACTCCCGCTAATTGTCGGACCATTAGCGGCAACAGACGCGTGCTGCGTGAGTGAGACCGCCGCCACCGTCTACGCCACCTCGGGACCCGACCGGACAGACGCGCGGTAGCGCCAGAAGGCGGGGACGGCGAGCGCGGCGAGAACGGTTCCGATGACGACGGCGATGCCGCCGCCCGCGATCGTCACCGCAGTGCCGGCCACTGCGGCCGTCGCACCGTGTGCGACGTCGGCGATGCGCGGCCCGCCCGCGACGATCACGATGAACACACCCTGCAGACGTCCACGGACGTCGTCGGTGGCAGCGGACTGCAGCATCGTCTGCCGGAACGCGGCCGACGCCATGTCGGCGGCGCCGCCGACCATCAGCGCGACGACGACGAGCGGCAGGATCGGCAGTGCCGACCCGTGCGCGAAGAACAGGAGACCGCCGGACACCGCGACCGACAGGCCCCACACGATGATGCAGATGACGACGGCCCGGCCCTGTCGCTGCACGCGAGAGACCCACCCGGACAGGACACCGCCGAGAACCGCGCCCAACGGGATCGCGATGAACAGCAGGGCGAACGCGATGCCGCCGTCCGACGGGCCGCCGAAGCTCTCGTGCGCCATCTGCGGGAACAGCGCGCGCGGCATGCCGAAGATCATCGCGATCAGATCGACGACGAACGACATCAGGAGGACTGGATGCCCGCGGAGGTAGCCGAGCCCGTCGATCACCGACTTGAGCCCGGGAGTCTTGGGCCGTTCGTCGCCGGAGAGCTCCGGAACCAACGAGGGCAGCCCGATCACGGCCCACAGTGTGGCGAGCAGACAGATCGCGTCGACCAGGTACAGCAGCGAGAACCCGAGGACGGGGATCAACGCACCGCCGACGAGCGGGCCGGCGATCGCGCCCGCCTGCATCACTGTCATGTTGAGAGAGTTCGCGGCGGGCAGTTCCTCGGGAGGCAGGATGCGCGGCAGGACGGCCGACCGCGTCGGCTGGTTGACCGCGAAGAACGCCTGCTGAAGCGCGAACACCCCGAGCAGGATCCACACGTTGTCCCAACCCGCGGCCGACTGGATCCAGAACAGGATGCTCGTCGCGATCAGGCCGACGGTGGTGACGAGCAGGATCCGGCGCCGGTCGAACACGTCGGCGAGCGCACCGCCCCACAGTCCGAACACCACGAGCGGCACGAGTCCGAACACGCCGGTCAAACCGACGTATGCCGAACTTCCCGTCATCGCGTAGATCTGTGCGGGCACCGCGACGACGGTCAGCTGCGCACCGATGACGGTGACGATGTTGGCCCACCACAGTCGGCGGAAGTGCGTGTTCGCCAGCGGGGTCGCGTCGGCGAGAAGCTTCCTCATCAAGGCTGCAGGCGTTCCACGCGCCAACCGTCCCCGTCGCGGACCGCACGCGCCCGGTTGTGCAGCCGGTCGGCCCGGCCCTGCCAGAATTCGACGACGTCCGGCTCGATCCGGTAGCCGCCCCAGTGGTCGGGCACGGGGACCGGCGTCGACGACGACGGTCCGCCGAACTCGTCGGAGACCGCGGCCGCGGCCGCTTCGAGTGCGTCGCGGGACGCGATCGGCCGTGACTGGTCGGACGTCGTCGCCGACAGCTGGGACCCTCGCGGACGCGAGTTCCAGTAGGCCTCGGTCTCCGACGGGTCCACTTTCACCACACGTCCCCGGACGTGGATCTGCCGTTCCATCGCGATCCACGGGAACGTCGCCGAGGCATGGGGATGAGCGGCGATCGCACGGCCCTTGTCGGAGTCGTACCCGGTGAAGAACACGATCCCGGCGTCGGAGACGCCCTTGCACAGAACCGTGCGGGTGGCCGGGCGGCCGTCGGCGTCGACGGTCCCGACGATCATCGCGTTGGGTTCCACGACACCGGCTGCGATCGCGTCCGCCAACCACGTGTCGAACAGTGCGCGCCACGGCGGGTCGCCGACCAGCCAGGACGGATCGAGGTTCTCCGCGACGCCGTCCTTGCCCGTCGGGTCCGCGGCCCCGTATCCGACGCGCATGCTCGGCAGATCCACTTCGTCGTTCACTCCTGCGATGCTATTCGCCTCACCGTCGGGCCCTCTTGCCGACGCCTTCGGGGTACGGCCACGGCATGGTGACCGAGCGGCCGACGGGGAGCGTCGACCATGTCCGCGCGAAGTCGTCGTATCTGCCGTAGACCTGCTGCAGCAGTTCAGGTCGCACACCGGAGGCGGCCCCGGCGCAGCAACCGATTTACACGACCAGGCGACCGGCGAGGTCGACCTCTCCCGACGCCGCGACGGC
>JASLJL010000411.1 GCA_030152405.1 Gordonia sp. (in: high G+C Gram-positive bacteria)
GTTCGCCTCGATCCTGCATTACAGCCAGGAGCCCGCTCGAGTGGAGGTGTGGGTCTCCCGCATCGGCACGTCGTCCTTCGACTTCAGCTGCGCGCTGTACGGCGCCGACGGCGCGCTGGCGGCGCTCGCCGAGACCACACTCGCGGGTCTCGACCTCAAGACGGGACAGACCGTGGTGATTCCCGACCACGTGCTCGACGTCCTCCAGGCCAACAGCGGCGACCCGGCGCCGTTCCGCCGTCGTCGCTGATCGAGTCGTACGAGGGGAGTGACGAGTGCTGACCGTGCATCGCGCCGAACGCGCCGACACCCTCGTCGGCGTGCTCGCAGACACGCTCGCGACGCCCCCCGACGACCCGATGCGCGGCGAGGTGGTGGCCGTTCCCGAACGCGGCGTGGAGAGGTGGCTGCGGCAGCAACTGTCGTTGCGGCTGGGGATCGCCGCCAACATCGACTTCTCGTCGCCCGCCGCCCTCGTCCGGACCGTGACGGTCGGCGCTTCGTCGGACCCGGACGCGGCTGAGCTCTGGTACGCCGAGCGACTGCGGTGGCCGGTGCTTCGCGTGCTCGACACGCATCTCGACGATCCGCGGCTCGCCGTTATCGCCGCACATCTCGGGGCGAGCGACGACGCTCGCGCCGTCCTTCGTAAGGGCCGACGGTTCTCCACCGCCTCGACCATCGCCGGCCTCTTCGCCGCATACGGCTGGCAGCGTCCGACGATGATCGACGACTGGGCTTCCGGGCGCGACGAGGACGGTGCGGGCAACCCCCTCGCCGACCACCTCGCGTGGCAGCCGTGGTTCTGGCGACTCGTTCGCGACGAGGTGGGGCATCCACATCCCGCGGAGGATCTCGACGCACTCGCCGAGCGATTGCGCGCCGCGCCGGATCTCATCGACCTGCCCGAACGGATCGGGCTGTTCGGACCCACCCGAGTGCCTCAGACGCTTCGAGTGGTCCTCGAGGCGCTGGCCGCCGACCGCGATGTCGCCCTGTACCTGCCGCACTCCTCGGACGCTCTGTGGCAGACGATCGGGGAGGAGCCCGTCCGCGCCCGCCGCCGTCGTGCGGACCGCGTCGCCGCGACGCCCGCGCATCCTCTCCTCGCCGCGTTGTCGCGGGACGTCCAAGAACTCCAGGAGGTGCTCGCTCCGTCGATCGGCGCCGACGTCCATCACCCGTCCACGGAACCGGCGCCCTCGACGGTGCTCGGCGCACTCCATCACGGCCTGCGCCGCGACGTGTTGGAGCCCGTGGACGGCCTGCACGCCGACACCTCGCTCGAAGTGCACGCGTGTCACGGACCCGAGCGGCAGGTCGAGGTGCTGCGCGACCGTCTACTGCGCCTCTTCGACGACGACCCGACACTCGAGCCGCGCGACGTGCTGATCATGTGCCCGGACGTGGAGACGTTCGCGCCGTTGATCCGTGGGGCGTTCGGCCAGACCGGTCTCCACCATCCCGCGTACTCCCTTCGCGTCCGGCTCGCCGATCGAGGGCTCCGCGAGTCGAACGCGGTCCTCGACGTGATCGCGCGCGTCCTCGACCTCGCCGCCGGACGCGTTCGAGCCGGAGAACTGCTCGATCTCGCGGCGTCTGCACCCGTGCGAACTCGGTTCGGGTTCACCGACGACGACGTCGAGACTCTCGGCGGGTGGATCCGCAGGTCCGGGATCCGATGGGGCGTCGACACCGCGCAGCGCGACCGGTTCGGCCTGGGCGGATTCCCGCAGGGCACGGTGTCCGCCGGGGTGGATCGAATGCTGCTCGGCGTGGTCGCCGAGGAGGCCGAGAACGAATGGCTCGCGACAGCCCTGCCGTTGGCGGGCGTCGACTCGACAGACACCGACCTGGCCGGGCGGTTCGCGGAGTTCGCCGACCGGCTGACCGCACTCATCGACGGAGTCGGTCGCCCCCGCAGCGCCGGGGAGTGGGCCGACCTGCTGACAGGCGCGGTGGACGGTCTCACCGATGTGGCCGACGACGACGAATGGCAGCGCGCCCAGGCCGTCTCGATGATCGGCGACGCCCTGGCCGACGGGGCCGACATGCGTCTGGAACTGGCGGACGTCCGGGACCTGATGGCGGGGCTGCTGGCCGCGCGACCCACTCGCTCGAACTTCTGCACCGGCGAACTCACCGTGTGCACGATGGTCCCGATGCGGTCGGTCCCGCATCGGGCGATCGTCGTCATGGGACTCGACTCGGGTGCGTTTCCGCGTCCCGCGTCGTTCGACGGCGACGACGTTCTCGCCGTCGCGCCGCTGGTCGGCGAACGCGACCGGCGCGATGAGGACAGGCAGACGTTCCTCGACGCGGTGACGGCGGCGCAGCAGCACCTGTTCGTGTTCTACACCGGAGCCGATCCGCTGACCGGCGCCACTCTGCCGCCCGCGGTGGTCGTCAGCGAACTCGTCGACGCGGCGAACACCGTCATCGGCCATGACGACGGACCGTCGCCGATCGTCCACCGGCAGACGCTGCACGCGTTCGACGCTCGCAACTTCGAGTCGACGGGCGGCGCGCAGCCGTTCAGCTACGATTCGTCGCTGCTCGCCGGCGCGCGGGCGTTGAGCGCGCTCGATCGCTCGGGTGCTCCGGCGCCGTCGCTGCCGCTGCTGTCCGACGCGCGCCTCGACCCGCCTGTGCTCGGGGACGTCGACCTCGACGACCTGATCACGTTCCTGTGCGCGCCGATCGAGGGATTCGCTCGACAGCGGCTGGGCGTGATGCTGCCGGAGAACGCCGAGCAGCATCCCGATCAACTGTCCGTCTCGCTCGACGGACTCGAGCAGTGGGGAGTCGGCAACCGCTATCTCCAGGCGCTTCTGGACGGGCGCGACCCGGCGGCCGCGCAGGGCGCCGAACTGCGTCGCGGATCCCTGCCGCCCTTCGCGTTCGGCGCCAACGCGTTCGGTCCGATCCGCGATAAGGCACAGGCCGTGGCAGCGGCGGCTCACGGCTACCGGACCGACTCGGCCGACGCCGTCGACGTGCGCGTGGACCTGCCGGGCGGTCGCCGCCTGTACGGCACCGTCGGCGACGTGTTCGGTGAACGCCTCGTGCCGGTCGGATACTCGCGTCTGGGGGCCAAGCACCGTCTCGGCGCCTGGATCCGCCTCCTCGCGATACGCGCGGGTTCGACGCGTCGCGTCCCGGAGGCGGTGGCCGTCGGGGGAGCGCGCGGACATGCGCCGTCGGCCAGGATGAGCCGACTGTCGGCGCCCGACGACGCCGTCGAGATCCTCACCGTCCTGGTCGCCCTGCGCGACGCGGGGCTCCGCGCACCGATCGGTCTCACCCTCGACGCGGCGGAGGCGGCCGCCGCCGAGTTCGACCGTCGCGGTCGCGCACCGCAGGCGATGGCGCGAGCCAAGTGGTCCTACGAGAAGTCCTTCGGCGACAAGAGCCGATATGCGGGGCTGGTGTTCCACGGAGATCCCGACGCCACCGTGACGTTCGACGAGCTGTGCGTCGCCGTCCCGTCGGCGCAGGCGTTCGCAGACGTCGAGGCACTCCTGCCGGGAGACTCGTCGATCCAGGTGTACCTGCGCCTCGCGTCCGCCCTCTTCGGACCGCTCCTGCGCAACGAGGAGGACCGATGAACACCCTCGACTCGCGGACGTTCGATCTGCTCGATCCGCTGCCGACCGGGACCACCGTCCTGGAGGCGAGTGCGGGGACGGGCAAGACCTACGCGATCGTCTCCCTCGCCGTCCGCTACGTCGCCGAGGGCGTCCCGGTGTCGAGACTGCTGATGGCGACGTTCTCGAACGCGGCGTCGGCCGAACTGCGCGACCGGACCCGTTCGCGTCTGCGGGAGTGCCTGACCGCGCTCGACGCGGGCCAGGCCGACCGGGATGTGCTGGTCGCGTGGCTGCTCGACGGCACTCCGGACGACGTGGCGCTGCGCCGCGCGCGTCTGGTGGCCGCGCTGTCCGATTTCGATGCGGCCACGATGGCCACCACCCACACGTTCTGCAACCGGATGCTCGCCGCGCTCGGGTTCCTGGGGGAACGAGAACAACAGTTCCCGATCGTCGAGGACATCGACGAGATCGTCGCGGAAGTGGCCCGCGACGCGTACATCGCGAGGTTCGCGGGCGACCCCGGTGGGGCGCCCGGTTTCGACGAGACGCTCGAGATCGCCAGCGTGGCGTTCGGGTT
>JASLJL010000459.1 GCA_030152405.1 Gordonia sp. (in: high G+C Gram-positive bacteria)
ACGGACCGGCGTCCGTCTCGACGACGGGAACCGGCGCACGATCGGCCCCGAGGAGTTCCGCATCCGAGGGGACGAGTGCCAGGACCTGACCGGCGGGCAGGGTGCGGTGGCGCGACATCACGCGGCCGTCCGGTGCGAACAGGACGACGGGGTCGCCCGGCAGGACCACCGGAATCGACCGTCGCGCCCCGCTGTCGAGACTGATGAGAACGCATTCGCGCAGCGCTGCGGTCACCGGGATCACGGCGGCCTCATCGGCGCCGACGGACACCTGTTCCGGAGCGTCGCCCGCCCACGCGCGCCACGTGGTCGCCGCCGCGTCGGACGGGACGATCACGGTGAGGGAGCCCTCCGAGGCGTCGTACCGGAGCTCGGGGAAACGAGCGGTGCACAGGGCGACCGCGTCGTCGTTGCCCGCGAGGAACGAGGCGCGGTCGAGTCGTGCGGACAGGCTCGCGAGAATCGTCGGCGGAAGGTCGACGGTCGTCGGTGTGAGAGCCGCGACGCTCCACTCTGCGGGAGCGGCGACGCTCGCGACGAGGGTTGCGCAGATGCGGGCGAGGAAGGTCACCGCGATGTCCGGGGTCTGCTCCAGCAGTGTCCGGAAGGCGGCGGGGAGAACGGACAGGCGGTGTGCGAAACCCGGCTCGGTCAGGTGATCGAGGATCGCGGTCCCCGACGGTGCGCGTCCGGCGGCGACGTGCTGCTCGATGACGTCGACGAGGGCGTCGACGGCGTGCGGCGGCAGGCCCGCATGAAGTTCGAGCAGTGGAACAAGGTCGTCGGCACGGAGCGCGGCCACATCGCGGAGACCCGCCTCACGGAGCATGTCGCCCGCGAATGCGGTGACGGCCGCCGAGAACGACCGGTCGGGGGTCACCCCGATCGCCGCGAAGAAGCCGTCCCAGAAGTCGTCGCCGACCGGCCGTTCCGCGGCGTGTCCGACGAGGGCCGTCACGATGAGGGCCGGCTGCCGCGTGAGCAGTGCGATGTGTGCTCCCGCGGGCATCTCGCGCATCAACTCGCCGAGCCGCACCTGAGCGGCGCGGAACTCGTCGAAGGTGGGGTTCGCCTCGACGACCAGGGCCACTGCGTCGAATCGATTCCGGATGGTGGTCTCGATGTCGCCCGTCTGAGGGCTCGCCGAACCGGTCATGTGTGCGTGTTCACACCTTCTGTCGTGGCGCCGGCGGAGGGTGTCCGGCGCGTGTTGAGACGGTTCTCGGGCGGTGCCGGTGTGCCGGCGCGCCACCCGAGGCAAGGAGACAAGTTACTCCGCTCGGAGCCGTCTCCTCGACCCTCGCATCGCCCCTGTGGGAAGGCTCACCCCGACGCTTGATCCGTGCCCGCCCAACCCTTCTCGACCGGGCTCGGCTCTGGCACACTCGAACACGCGCCGGCGCGCGCATTCACTCGGTGGGAGGACGCCGCATGGACAACTTCACGCGTGACGGATTGACGTTCGACGTCATCGACTCGGGGCCGTCCGACGGCGACGTCGTGCTGCTGCTCCACGGATTCCCGCAGACCGGCTCGTCCTGGTCGAAGGTCACGTCGGTGCTGAACGATCACGGGTTCCGGACCATCGCCCCGACCCAGCGCGGGTACTCCCCCGGCGCCCGGCCGCGTGGGCGGCGGGCTTACCGCATCTCCGAGTTGACCGAGGACGCGGCGGCACTGATCGATCGAGTCGGTCGCGGGCCCGTCCATCTCGTCGGTCACGACTGGGGATCGGCCGTCGCGTGGTCACTCGCCGCGAGCAGGCCCGACCTCGTGCGCACGTTCACGTCCGTATCGGTCCCGCATCCGGGCGCGTTCATCGCGTCGATGACGCGGAGCCGCCAGCTCCTCGAGTCGTGGTACATGTTCGCGTTTCAGGTCCCGCGGCTGCCCGAGTACCTGGTGCGGCACAACCCCGACCGCTTCGAGTCGCTGCTCTCCAAGGGCGGCCTCACCGCCGAGGAGGCCGCGGTCATCCGCCGCGACGTCGTCGACACGGGCGCGCTCACCGGCGGGATGAACTGGTACCGGGCCATGATGCTGGGGGCGCCGAGCGATCTGAAACGTCGCGTGCGAGTGCCGACCACCCACGTGTGGAGCGACGGCGACTTCGCCCTCGACCGAGCGGGCGCCGAGCTCGCCGGACGCTATGTGACCGCCGACTATCGACTCGTGGTGTTCGAGGGCGTCTCGCACTGGATCCCCGATCAGCGGCCCGCCGAGCTCGCCGACGTCATCCTCGACCGGATCGGGCACCACTCGCCCGCCGCCGGCTGAGCGCCCCCACGCCGGTGGTTGAGCCGACACCGAGGCGCCAGCCGAGGAGTCGGGTCGAAACCCCGCGACACCCGCACACCAGTGACGACGACGAGTCAGAGCAGGACGCCGGGATTCAGCAGTCCGTGGGGATCGAGCGCGGACTTGATGATCGAGGTGAGCTCCATGACGTCGTCGCCGACCTGATCGCGAAGCCATCCCTTCTTCAATCGTCCGACGCCGTGCTCCCCCGTGATGGTGCCGCCGAGTGCGATCGCGAGATCCATGATCTGACCGAAGGCGACATTCGCGCGAGCGGTCTCGTCGGCGTCGGTCGGGTCGTGGACGATCAGCGGGTGGGTGTTGCCGTCGCCGGCGTGCGCGATCACCGAGATCATCACTCGGTTGTCGGCGGCGATGGCGTTGACGCCGTCGATCAGATCGGGCAGGGCCGGGAGCGGGACGCCCACATCTTCCAGAAGCAACGCCCCGATCCGCTCCACCGCGGGGATCGCCGCACGCCTGGCCTGCGTGAAGGCCTCGGACTCGACCGGATCCGACGTCGAGAACACCTCGGCCGCACCGCAGGTGCTGAAGGCCTGTTCGATGATCGCGACCTCGGCTGCGCCCGCGGGACCCGGCGCATCGGACTGTGCGACGAGCAGGGCTCCCGCGTTCCTGTCGAGCCCCATCTTCAGCATGTCCTCGACGGCGTTGATCGACACCGAGTCCATGAACTCCAGCATCGCGGGCCGGATCTGCGAGGTCACCGCGAGGACCGCCTCGCTCGCCGCCCGCACGCTCGAGAACGACCCGACGACCGTGCACGCCGGCGCCTGCGGCGGCAGCAGCCGAAGAGTCACCTCGGTGACGATGCCGAGCAAGCCCTCGCTGCCGACGAAGAGCTTGGTGAGCGGTAGACCCGCGGAGTCCTTGAGTTGCTTGCCGCCGAGCCGGACCGCACGACCGTCGGCCAGGACGACCTCGAGGCCGAGCACGTAGTCGGTGGTGACGCCGTACTTGACGCAGCAGAGTCCGCCCGCGTTGGTCGCCACGTTGCCGCCGATGGAGCAGATCTCGAACGAC
>JASLJL010000462.1 GCA_030152405.1 Gordonia sp. (in: high G+C Gram-positive bacteria)
CCGGGCGGGAGAGGCCGACTCGCCCTTGAACTGCGGGGGCCGCGTCTCGAAGACGGAGGCGATCGCCTCACCGAGGTAGTTCCTGGGGAGGAAGGCGGCGTTCCACGTCGCGACGTAGCGCAGGCTCTCGTCGACGCGGGAGCGGCGCGAGTGGTCGAGCACGTTCATCGTGCCCTGCACGACGAGCGGCGGGAGGGCCGCGATCTCTGCGCCCTTCGCGCGAGCGGCGTCGAGCAGCGCTTCGGGGGTGTCGAACACGTCGGTGACGAGACCGATCTTCTCCGCGCGCTCGGCGTCGATGTCCTTGCCGGTCAGGGCCAGATCGCGGGTGTGGCCGTCGCCGATGATCAGGGGGAGGCGGGCGAGCGATCCCATGTCGGCGACGATCGCGACACGCACCTCGCGGACGCTGAACTTCGCGTCGGCGCTCGCGATGCGGATGTCGGCGGCCGTGATCAGGTCGACGCCACCGCCGATGCACCAGCCCTGGACGGCGGCGATCACGGGCTTGCGGCAGTCTGCGACGGCGTTGATGCCCGCCTGCATGCGGCCGATCATGTTGTGGAAGTCGGTGCGGGCCTTCGCCGCCTTGCCGTCGCCGCCCAACACCGGACCGAAGTCGCCCGCCATGGCGGGGAGATCGAGACCGAACGAGAAGTTCTTGCCCGAGCCGGTCAAGACGACGGCGCGGACGTCCGGGTCGGTGTCGAAGCCCTGGAACAGCGGGACGAGCTCGGCCCAGAAGTCCGGACCCATCGCGTTGCCCTTGCCGGGGCCGATCAACGTCACCTCGGCGACGTGGTCGGCGACGGTCACGTCGAACGCCTTGTACTGGTCGCTGTCGCGGTATGCGGGGATGCTCATCTCGCTCATTTCTCGAATGTTACTCGCGGGTAGGTGTCAGTCGCGCGTCAGGCGCGGCAGGAGTCGGAGAGTGTCGTCGTTCGTCCACCCCGGCGGCTCCAGGATCTGCGCCCACGCCTTCGGAATGGCCGCCAGATAGTTGTGCCCGTGACCGTCGGGGACGTCCACCGACACGGCCATGTCGGCCGCCACCTGGAGGAAGGTCAGGAACGGGAACCAGGTGGTCGAATCGAGGACGTCGGGACCGCGCGGCTCGCGGAGCCAGTCCGGCTCGTCGAGCAGGAGATCCGGGGACCACCAGGAGATGGGGTCGGACGGATGCTGCAGGTAGACGATGCGCCCCTTGGTCCAGGGCTGTCCCGCGGGGCGGTCGAGGTCGGACGGATCGCTGATGAAGCGGACCTGGTCGCCGTCGTCGTAGATCGGCAGGTACTCAGGCGAACCGGCGTCGCGCCCGTCGGTGGTGTCCCGCCACAGGGTGTTGCTGAACGTGGGGCCGGTCAACAGTGCTCCGTCGGTCCGTGCCGACATCGTCGGGATCGAGCCGAACGGCGCCTCCGCGGCGAAGGAGCCGAGGCTTTCGCCGAACACGACGATCTTGGGTCGCTGAGCCTCCGGAATCACCCGCACCAGTCGATCGACCGCCTCGAACAGCGCCCGGCCGGCCTGGCGAGCGCGTTCCTGGTCGACGATGAACGACAGCCAGCTCGGCAGCGTCGAGTACTGCATGCCGACGATCGCGGTGTCGCCGTTGTACATGTACTCGATCGAGTCGGGATTGGCGCGATTGATCCATCCGGTGCCGGTGGTGGACGCCACCGCGATCACCTTGCGCTGGAGACCGCCCGCCCGGACGAGTTCGCGGGCCGCGAGGTCGGCCGCCTCCCGAATGCTCGGTGCGGAGTCGAGCCCGGCGTACACGCGGATCGGTTCCACGGCGGGCCGGTGATTGGACTCGCCGATCTCCTCGACGGTCGGGCCGGTCGACACGAACGCTCGTCCCTGGCGACCGAGGCTCTCCCAGCTGACCAGCGACTCCGGGCTGCCGGACTTCGTCGGCGACGACGGAGGAGACGAATCGGGGGTCGACTCGCGGTTGACGGCGGCGAATGCGTCGTTGAGCGCCTTCATGCCGTAATCGGCCAC
Organism: Gordonia sp. (in: high G+C Gram-positive bacteria); assembly: GCA_030152405.1. Taxonomy (GTDB): domain Bacteria; phylum Actinomycetota; class Actinomycetes; order Mycobacteriales; family Mycobacteriaceae; genus Gordonia. The sequence goes on from JASLJL010000462.1 coordinate 2,011, forward strand.
CACACCGTTCACGACGAACATCGTCACCATGACCATCGCGAAGACGGCGATGCCACCCGAGATGCGCGGTGGAATGCGGGTCGTCAGCTTCCGAGTCAGGTACCGGACGAGGGCGCCCCACGCCTGTCCCACGCCGACGAGGATCGCGAAGACGATCACGGCGATCACTGCGATCTGCGGGTACGACGTCCAGGTCAGATGACCGACGCCCATGAGGTCGCGTAGTTCGTCCTGCCACCGGTGAAACCAGTACAGGGCCACGACGGTCCCGATCGAGGAGACGACGGCGAGACCGATCCACCACTTCGCCGACGGCCGCGGCCACGGTTCGCTGCGCGACACGAGGTAGCGCGCGAGCCAGGCGAAGAACGCCCCGAGCGCGTACCCGATCGCGGCCGCACCCGCACTCAGCACACCCTGGAACAGCGGACCGCGGGGGAGCAGCGACGGCGTGGTCGACAGCCAGAGGAACAGCGTCGCGACCACGGCGCCGGTGAACGACAGTCGGCGGACGTACGCGGCACCGGCCGACGCGAAGCGACCTCGTCGCGGAGAGGCCGCGTCCGCGGGTTCGGCCGGGTCGACGGGATCCGCTGGCTCGACGGAGTCGGACGGGCGTGCTGCGTGGTCGGACGGGCTCGCTGCGGGATCGCTCGTCGTGTCGTCCTGTGTCACGCCGACTCCTTCTGTCGATGGTGACGATGAAACTACCCGCAGCGTACGGTGTCGTCGCACACTGCACCTCACACTCCGGCGCAGTTGTGCAACGATTGCAGCCGTGAGCATTTCGCACGATCCGATCGCCGCGTCCGACGTCGTCCTCGGTATCGGCGTGTCCGACTTCGAGGCGTCG
>JASLJL010000482.1 GCA_030152405.1 Gordonia sp. (in: high G+C Gram-positive bacteria)
GGTCGCTCACGCGCGCCGCCTGCTGCATGTTGTGGGTGACGATGCCGATCGTGTAGTCGCTCTTGAGCTCGGCGACCAGATCCTCGATGGCGAGCGTCGAAATGGGGTCCAGCGCCGAGCACGGCTCGTCCATGAGCAGGACCTGCGGGGAGACGGCGATCGCCCGGGCGATGCACAGTCGCTGCTGCTGTCCGCCGGACAGTCCGCCGCCGGGCTTGTCCAGCCGGTCCTTGACCTCGTTCCAGAGGTTGGCGCCGCGCAGGCTGGCCTCGGCGACGTCGTCGAGCGTCGACTTGTCGCGCACTCCGGAGAGCTTGAGTCCCGCGACGACGTTGTCGCGGATCGACATCGTCGGGAACGGGTTGGCCCGCTGGAACACCATGCCGACGGTGGTGCGGACGCTCACCGGGTCGACGCCCTTGCCGTACAGGTCCAGGTCGTCGAGCTTCACCGAGCCGGTGGTGTACGCACCGGGCGTCACCTCATGCATGCGGTTCAGCGTGCGCAGCACGGTCGACTTGCCGCAGCCGGACGGCCCGATGAAGGCCGTGACCGACTTCGGCTTGATGTTGAGCGACACGTTCTGCACAGCGTGGAAATCGCCGTAGTAGACGTTCAGGTCTTGGATGGTCAGGCTCTTCGCCATGGGTCAACGTCCTGTCTTGGGGCCGGTGAATGCGGACAGCACACGAGCGAGGATGTAGACGACCGCCACCGCGATCACCAGGGTGAGCGCAGCTCCCCACACCGTCTCGTAGCCGCTCGGGCCCTTGTTGTAGTTCTGCAGCATCATCAGGGGCAACGACTGCTGGTCCCCCGCGAACGGGTTCACGTTCATCACGCGGGTGGCGCCCATCAGGATCAGGACCGGAGCCGATTCGCCGATCACTCGGGCCACCGCCAGCATGACGCCGGTGATGATGCCCGACATCGCCGTCGGCAGGACCACTCGCAGAATCGTCTTCCACTTGGGCACGCCGAGTGCGTACGCGGCCTCGCGGAGCTCCTGCGGGACGATCTTCAGCATCTCCTCGGTGGCGCGGACCACCAGCGGAACCATCAGCAGCACGAGCGCCAGCGCGACGACCAGACCCGACCGGGGCAGACCGAGCGTCGTCCGCCACACCGCGTACACGAAGAGCGCCGCGACGATCGACGGGACGCCCGCGAGCACGTCGACCATGAACGTGGTGACTCGGGAGAGCATGCTCTTCCGGGTGCTGTACTCGACGAGGTAGATGGCGGTGAGCACACCGATCGGAACCGCGACAACCGCCGCGAGAGCAGTCTGGATCAGAGTCCCGACGAGTGCGTTCGACGCACCGCCGTAGCGCTCGGACTTCGTCCACCAGTCGATGTCGAGCACCGGGCCGATGCCGCGCGACACGAGAGTCACCACGAGCCAGCCGAGAGGCAGGACCGCGAGGAGCACGGCGAGGGTGACGGCGACGCGCACCGTCTGGTCGGTCACCTTGCGGCGAGTCGACATTGTCGTCAGTTCCATGTCACGCCTTCCTGGCGATCACCGCGCGCGCCGCAGCGTTCACGATGAAGGTGAGGGCGAACAGCACCAGGCCCGCCGAGATGTAGGCGCCGGTCTTCAACGGATTGTCGAACTCGGCGGCATTGTTCGCGATGATCGTCGCGAACGTCTGGCCGCTCTCCATGACGTTGAAGTTGATGGGACCCGCCGTCGACATGATGAGGAGCAGGGCCATCGTCTCACCGAGCGCGCGGCCGAGGCCGAGCATCGCACCGGAGATGTACCCGGAGAAGCCGAACGGCAGCACGGCGAACCGGACCACCTCCCACTGGCTGGCGCCGAGGGCGAGGGCCGCCTCACGGTGGCCGTGCGGGGTCTGTGCGAACACCTCGCGGGTGACGGCGGTGATCACCGGCAGGATCATGACGGCCAGGACGATGCCCGCGGTCAGCATGGTTCCGCCGGTCGACATGTTGGCCGCGTTCTCCGGTTCGGCGAAGAACGGCAGGAAGCCGAGGTTGTCGACGAGCCACTGGTTGGGGCCGACCATCGCCGGGCCGAGCACCAGGATGCCCCAGAGGCCGTAGACGATCGACGGGACGGCGGCGAGCAGGTCGACGGTGAACGCGATCGGTCCCGCGATGCGCTTGGGCGCGTACTCGGTGATGAACAGCGAGATGCCGAGCGAGACGGGCATGGCGATCACGAGAGCGATCACCGACACGAGGACGGTCGCGTAGAACTGCTGCGGGATGCCGAACTGGAGGTCGTTCCCGGACACCACCCAGGGACCCTGGTAGGTGAAGAAGTTCTCGGTGTTCTTGGCCAGCGCGGGGATCGCCTGCAGCAGCAGGAACAGCGCGATCAGGCCGATGACGACAGAGACGATCAGGCCCGATCCGGTGGCGAGGGTCCGCATGACGCGGTCCCCGGTCCGGGACACCGCCGAGCCCGAGGGCGCGGAGGGCTCCCGACGCCCCGAAGGCGGGGCGGGCTGCCGGTCAGCAGCTCGCCCCGCCTCGGACGCTGTCGAATTCGCTCTTTTCACGGAATCGACTGCGGCGGTGTCAGGCATCGTCACAGGGCGTCGATCGTCCCGCGCAGAGTCGTCTGGAACGCGGCGGGCAGCGGCACGTAGCCCTCGTCAGCCAGCTTGTCCTGACCCTTCTCGAGGATCGTGGTGAACGCGCTCTTGAGCGTCTCGGAGACCTTCGAGTCGGAGTAGCCACCGGTGGAGCAGACGATCTCGTACGTGGTCAGGAGCAGCGGGTAGGCGCCGGCTTCCTGGGTCTTGTACAGGGCCTTGGTGTCGACGACGAGGTCCTTGCTGCCCGGCGTCTTGAACTTCGCCAGGTCGAGTGCCTTGCCCGCGGTGTCCGCGGTGAGCTCGGTCGCGCCCTTGCCGAAGTCGACCTTGGCGATGCCCAGCGAGTTCTCCTTCGCGAAGCCCCACTCGACGTAGGTGACGGCGCCTTCGGTCTTCTTCACGGTGTCGCCGACGCCGGTCGACTTGGCGGCGCCGGAGCCGCCCTTGCCTGCCCACTCCTTGCTCGGCTCGTACGGCCAGTCGGCCGGGACGTTCGCGTTGAGGAACTTCGTGAAGTTGTCGGTGGTGCCGGAGCTGTCGCTGCGGTGGACCGGGATGATCTTGGTGGCCGGCAGCGCGACGCCGGGGTTGAGCGCCTTGATCGCCGCGTCGTCCCACGAGGTGATCTTCGAGTCGAAGATCTTCGCGAGGGTGGCGGCGTTGAGGGTCAGGTTGTCGACGCCGGGAACGTTGAACGCGACGGCGACCGGTCCCGCAACCAGCGGGATGTGCCATGCGTCCTTGCCGCCGCAGCGGGTCTTGGCCTGGGCGACCTCGTCGTCCTTCAGCGCGGAGTCGGAGCCGGCGAAGTCGACGTCACCCGCGATGAACTTCTTGACGCCCGCACCGGAGCCCGAACCGGTGTAGTCGAGGTTCGCACCGCCCTCGGAGGTCAGGATGTCGGCGAACGCGGTCATCGCCTTCTGCTGCGCGGTCGATCCCTCACCGGTGATCGAGCCCGCATCGGAGTCGGATCCGCCACAGGCGGTGAGGACGAGGGATGCCGCCACGACAGTGGCGGCTGCGGCACCGGCGCTGCGAACGAGCTTGTGGTTGACGCTCATGGGAGTCGATGGCCTTTCGATTTGCTTCGGGGTAACGAAGCGAAGCTATCGACGCACGGTTAGGAATCGGCGACGCGGCGGTGTCGAACGCCCTAACAATCGGGACGAGTCGGCGAACATCAAGTGTCGCCGCGCTGAAGTCCTCGGCCTGAGGTCAGCTCCTTCGATAAGTGATGTCGGCCCGATACCTGCGGAAGCCGAGAGCGCCGTACGTGTGCAGCGCCGCGGTGTTGTCACCCTCCACGTACAGCTCCACCTCGGTGACGCCCCGCCCCTCCAGGTAGTGGAGCCCGGCGAGAGTGAGGAGCCGGCCCAGTCCCCTGCCCTGCGCCGCCGGGTCGACGGACCGGACATCGGCGAGGTCTAC
>JASLJL010000017.1 GCA_030152405.1 Gordonia sp. (in: high G+C Gram-positive bacteria)
TCCGCACCACGGGCAAGGCGACCCAGGCGAGCCTCGGCGTCTCCGTTCGTCCCGCCGTCGATCTGGAGAAGCCGGGTGCGGTGGTGGCCAACGTGGCGCGCGGCGGGCCTGCCGACCAGGCGGGCATCCCCGTCGGCGCGCTCATCACAGCGGTGGGCGATCGACACATCACCTCGGCTGACTCACTCGTCGCGGCTGTTCGTTCCAATGCACCGGGGTCTACCGTAGAAGTGACGTACTCGGTGAACGGCGCGAGCAAGACGGTCCCGGTCACACTCGGCACCATGTGAAATGACCTCGTACACAACCTTTGAGAGAGGCCGTAATGACTGACATCCTCGACGACGCAGACGCGCAGGCCGCCGATGCCGCAGCCCGGTCCAACGATCCTGTGCTGTCGCCGACGGCGACCGGAGACCGATTCGCACGCGCGCTCGTCGTGGTCGTCGACGACCGCGTCGCGCATGGTGAAGGACCGAGCTCGCTCGGCCCGCTGGTCGGCGAACTGCTCGAAGAGGCGGAGTTTCACGTCGACGCGACCGTCACCGTGCCCGGCGACGAGGTGGAGATCCGCAACGCGCTGAACACCGCAGTGATCGGCGGCGTCGATCTCGTGGTGTCCGTCGGCGGTGTCGGAGTCGCCGCGCGAGACGTCGCACCGGAGGCCACCGAGCCGCTGCTCGATCGACGTCTCCAGGGCGTCGAAGAGGCCATTCGCAGTTCGGGTCTGTCGGCGGGCGCCACGGACGGCGGACTGTCGCGCGGGCTCGCCGGGATCTCGGGGCAGACCGTCGTCGTCAACATCGCCGACTCTCGTGCCGCCGTCCGCGACGGCATGGCGACACTGCTGCCGCTCGCTCGCCACGTGATCGGTCACATCAGTGACATCTGACGAGGCCGATTGGGAACGCCGTCGGCGTCTCGACGCCGTGTTCGGGGACGATCTGCCGGAGCAGATCACCGAGCCGGGGGAGACGCCGCACGGCGGCCGGGGGCGAGACTGGTACGACGAGAATCGGCCGCCTCACCACGGCGGCTGATCGACGTCAGCCGGGGTAGAGCTCGCTGAGCTCGGCGAACAGCGCCTGATTGCAACGAAACGCGGCCTTCACCTCGTCGACGAGTCGCTCGCGCTGGGGCGCACTCAGCATCGCACCGATCTCGTCGAGACGGGCTCGGTAGGCGTCCTTGTACGGTTTCACCTTCCCAACCTCGTCGAATGCGTAGAAGGCGATGCCCGCTCCGTCGAGGTCGAAACTCCGGTCGAGGATCCTGCCGATGGCCTGGCCGCCGGAGAGATCACCCAGATAACGGGTGTAGTGGTGGGCGACGAACGTGCCGGCCCAGGTCGACGCCGCGGTGATCCGTTCGATGTAGGCCGCCGCCGCAGGCGAATCCAGTTCGTCCTGCGTTCCAGGCGCCCAGAAGTCGAGATCGGCGTCGATGCTCGCGAGGCGATTCAACGCCGGGTCGATGATCATGGACGCGATCGGGTCGTCGGCCAGTTCGTGCGACACGGACTCCAACGCCGCGTAGACCGAGCGAAGTCGGCGGAGGTAGGCGACATACCCGGCGCGCTCCATTCGTCCGTCGAGCAGTGCAGCCATGAACGTCGAGCCCTCGGCCTGCTCGTGCTCCACCGCGGAGCCCTTCTTCATCGCCGTGGACAGGGTGTCCTCAGGTGCGACGAGCACGGGCGCGTCGACGGTCATTCCGGCCTCCAAAGGGTAGATCCGCTTATGAAAGGTAAACCTAACATCGCCGGGTCCAGAAAACGAAGAAGGCTCCGTTCCGGCACAGAACGGAGCCTTACTTCGTCAGGGGTGGTCAGCGCGAGTGACGCGGCCCGTCATTCGGGAACTGCCCGGCCGGCGGGAACTGTCCGCCTTCGGGCGGCGGCGGGTACTGTCCGGGTGCGTACTGGCCCTGGGGAAGGTTGCCGGGCGGCGGGTACTGGCCGGGCGCGGGATTCGGGGTCGGGAAGCCTCCGCTCGGCGGTCCGGACGGGTTCTGCGGCTGCCCGTACTGCTGCTGTGCCTGCGGCGGCGCCGTGAACTGCTGCGTGACGCCGGGCTGACCGTAGTTTGGCTGCTGCGACTGCTCCGGGAACGGCGCGCTGGGCTGCTCAGCGGCGTCGAATCGTCCCGCCTCCTCACGGGCGCGCAACTCGTCGCGCAGCCGTGTCTCCTCGGCGTCGGCAGCTGCCTTCGCCGCTGCCGTCTCGGCCGCCTTGCGCTCCTTGGCACTGGGGTCGAGCAGGTCGCGGATCTCGGTGAGAAGGGAGACCTCGTCTTCTTCGATGTCGCCGTCGCCGAGCTTACGGAGCTCGGAGAGCTTGTTGTACGGCATGACGATCAGGAAGTAGACGACTGCGGCGACGATCGCGAAATTGATGAGAGCCGTGATCACTGCGCCGAAATCGACGAAGGTCTCGGGCATGCCGTCGCGCAGTCGGATTCCAAGGCCCGCGTAATCCGTGCTGATCGGAATAGACGCGATGAGCGGGTTGATGATCTTCTCGGTGAACGCGGTGACGATCGCGGTGAACGCGGCGCCGATGATGACCGCGGTGGCCAATTCGACGACGTTCCCCCGCATCAGGAAGTCTTTGAATCCTTTGAGCACGAGGCTCCCCCTCTATATATCGATGTGCCGTGACTTCGCTGAGTCTAATGCAGTGTCGTCGTCGTTTCGCGGCAACATTCGGCACGTTATCGAATTTCAATGCAATACGAATGTGATCGGTTGCCGCAGACTAGCCGCCGCGACGCGGTGCGCTTCGTCCGACGGGAGGGCGACGAGAACCGGGCCGGGGCGATCAGGACCGTCGGCCGGCGCGGTGACCGCGACTGTTGCGGCGCGGGCGAGCACGTCGCCGTCGTCAGCCAGCAGGTCGACGACGTCACCGACGCGGATCAGCGTCGTCGAGGTCTCGTCTGCCGGGCGCACGGGGACCAGTCGAGCGTCGGGATCGCCGGTCAATTCGGCGGGCAGTCGGGGTTCAAGAAGCCTGTGACGTGCGATTATCTCGCCCGAGAGGATCGTTCCGGTCACTCTCCGACCGACGACGTCGTCGATCGTCAGCGGGTCGACCGGTGTGAGTTCGGTCGGGACGGGCGCGAGTCGGACGGAGTCGGCGGTCACCGCGACGCCGGGCCTCATGTCGTGCACGGCGACCACCGCGGTCGGCCACCCGTTCGTTCGCTGGTCGATCACGACGACGACTCCGGCTGCGACGAGCAGGAGAGCTGCCGAGACTCTGCGGAATGCGACCGACCTCACCCGACTCGGCGTATTGAGGCTTCGGACTCGGTCGAAGAACGTCGAATCCAGATCGTGTCTCTCCCGATCGTGTCGCATGTCGGCAACCTATGGTGCGATGACGGGCATAAACGGGCAGTCGTCGTGTTGTGGACAACTTCGTCGCGTTGTTGCCGTCGTCCACAGGTATGCCGTCTGCAAAACTGGACGCATGGAACAGGGGCCCGCCAAGACTGGATCGATTGATCGATTGAAGGTGTGGGCCGGTGCGGACACCACCGGTGGCGCATTGCTCATGGCCGCCGCCGTACTCGCTCTGGTCTGGGCGAATTCGCCGTGGCGCGACAGTTATCACGACCTGCTGGCGGTGACGGTGGGGCCGGAGTCGCTCCACCTGAATCTCACGCTCGCGCAATGGGCGTCCGACGCACTGCTCGCGGTGTTCTTCTTTGTCGTCGGTGTCGAACTGAAACAGGAGTTCGTCGCAGGCAGTCTGCGCAATCCGCGGAGTGCGGGAGTGCCGATCGCCGCTGCGGTGGGCGGAATGATCGTGCCCGCCCTCGTGTACGTGGCAGTGGTCGGCTCCATGGAGCCGGAGGCGCTGCGCGGTTGGGCTACTCCGACGGCCACCGACATCGCCTTCGCACTCGCCGTCCTGGCCGTGTTCGGGCGCGGACTCCCGGTGGCGCTGCGCGTCTTCTTGATGACGCTCGCCGTCGTCGACGACCTGCTCGGCATCGCGGTGATCGCGACCGTCTACACGGATTCGATCGACTTCGTGATGCTCGCCGCGGGGCTCGCGTGCGTGGTGGTGTTCGGCGTCGTGGTGCGAGCCGAGCGGGTCCGAGTGTGGCTGCTGATCCCTCTCGCGGTGGCCGCGTGGGTGTTCGTCCACTCCTCGGGTGTCCACGCGACGGTCTCGGGAGTCCTCCTCGGTTTCACCGTGCCTGCCATCGCGCGGGCGGGGGAGTCGCAGCCGCGGACCGAATCGATCGGTGAACGGATCGCCCCCTACTCGACGGTGATCGCGCTCCCGCTGTTCGCCTTCGCCTCCGCCGGAGTGACGGTCGTCGGCCTCGGACACATCGTCCAGCCGGTGAGCCTAGGAGTGTTCGCCGGGCTGGTCGGCGGCAAGGTGGTCGGAGTGATGCTCACCGTCGCCGTCGTCACCCGGATCACGCCGCTGCGCCTGCCGGACGCGATCGGTCCGCGTGATCTGTTGCCGGTCGGGCTGCTCACCGGCATCGGCTTCACCGTCGCGCTGCTCATCGCCGAACTCTCGTTCTCTCCGGAATCCGGGCTCTCGGCCGACCATCAGCCCGCAGCCAAGGTCGGGATCCTTGCCGGATCCCTCGCCGCGGCGGTGCTCGGCGCAGTTTTGCTGCGCTGGGATGCGCGCCGTGCGCGGTCGGAAGACGAGAACCGCGACGGCGTTCCGGATGTCGACAGGCGAGTCATCTAGGTGTATTGACCGGGAACGTTGATCAATCGTGAGAAAGGCGGCTGGTTGTCCTGGTGAAGCCAATCGGCGAGGGTATCGCGTCGTTGCTGCTCTCTGCGGCAACAGCGGGCGTCGGCCCATCAGTCAGCCATGGTGGGGTGGAAGCGCTCGACCTTGCCGTTGATCTGAGGATGGCACGGGCGCGTCCGCTTCAGCGT
>JASLJL010000021.1 GCA_030152405.1 Gordonia sp. (in: high G+C Gram-positive bacteria)
CGGGCAACGCCTGATCTGCTAGTCGTCTAGACACACGACGGCCCCGGACCCGCAAGGTCCGGGGCCGTCGTCGTGTCCGGCGGACTGTGGAGGTGCGCACACGTGCCGATACTGTTGACGCGTGGGGAATGAAGTCTTCTCGGGCGGTCTCGCAATCGGGTCGGGCGTCGTCATCGGGGTGCTGTTGTTCGTACCGTTCGTGGCGATCAGCTACCGCCGTCGCGGAGGCCTGTCGGTCGGGCGATCAATGCTGTGGATCGCGGCGCTCGTGTACTTCTGCGCCATCTGGACGTACACGTTGTTCCCGCTGCCCGACCCCGACGCGCTGAGGTGCGTCGGCACGAACACCGATGTCTGGCAGGCCGTGCGCGACGTGCAGGGCGCACGCGACCGAGGACATCCGTTCACCGATCCGGCGACCCTGCAGCTCGCCCTCAACGTCCTCCTGTTCATGCCGCTCGGCGCACTGCTGCGGATCATCGGCGGACGTGGACTGCCGACCGCACTCGTCGTCGGTGCGGGGGTCTCGCTGTTCGTGGAGACCACGCAGGTCACCGGGATGTGGTGGATCTACGACTGCGCGTACCGCGTCTTCGACGTGGACGACCTGATCACCAACACGTCGGGCGCCGTGCTCGGTTCAGTCGTGGCTCTCGTCGTTCCGCGGCGCATGCGCGGCATGGACAGACGCTCGGGCAGCGAGTTCGCGCGGCCGGTCACTAAATCGCGTCGACTCGTCGGCGCGGTGTGCGACGTGCTGGGCGCCGCGATCCTGGCGGCGTTGGTCTCCATCGGCGCCCAGCTGTGGCTCGAGTACGTCGCGGACGATCACGCTGCGGTGCTGGCAGGCGACCTCGCGTCGACTCTCGGCGCCGCAGTGCCCGCCGTCGTGTGGTTCGCCGTCGTCGTCGCGACCGGACGGTCGGTGGGCGACCTCTGCGTCGAACTCGCCTACCGCGGCGGCCCCATGCCGGTTCCGGTGATGCGCGTGATGCGCTTCGTGGGAGGAGTCGGCATGTACTACGGGCTCACTCTGCTCCCGCATCCGTGGGACTCCTCGGCATGGGTGTTCGCCGGTGCGTCCGCGCTCATTTTGGTGACGACGTCGAACGGCCGTGGACTGCCGTCGATTCTGTCGGGAGCGAGCCTGGTCGACTCGCGCCCACCGCCTCCTCCTGAGGAGGATGGCGCGTCCGCCCCGGAGCCGTGACAATGGGGGCACCCGACTCATAGAAGAGGTGCAGCAGTGACCGACTCCAACCACTCGCGGAAACGACGCCGAAGGGCTCTCGGGTCCGACACCACAGTGCGGCCGAATCCCGCGACGGCGGCGCCGGGCGAGAACATCGACGTCCCGAAGTATCGGATGCCGGACGACCAGATGGCGGCGGAGACCGCGTACCGACTGGTCCACGACGAGGCGATGCTCGACGGCAACGCCCGACTCAACCTGGCCACGTTCGTCGGCACCTGGATGGACGACTACGCGAACCGGCTGTACGTCGAGTCCGCCGACAAGAACATGATCGACAAGGACGAGTATCCGCAGACCGCGGAGATCGAGAACCGCTGCGTGACCATGCTCGCCGACCTGTGGAACGCACCCGATCCGGACCGCGCGATCGGAACGTCGACGATCGGATCGTCGGAGGCGTGCATGCTCGGCGGTCTCGCGCTGAAACGTCGCTGGCAGACTCGGCGTCGTGCGGCGGGCCTCTCCACTGAACGTCCGAATCTGATCATGTCGAGCGCTGTCCAGGTGTGCTGGGAGAAGTTCTGCAGCTACTTCGAGGTGGAGCCGCGATACGTGCCGGTGACCGACGACCATCGCCTGCTGGACGGTCACGGGCTGGGCGACTACGTCGATGAGAACACGATCGGCGTCGTCGCGATCATGGGCGTGACGTACACGGGCTCGTACGAGCCGGTGGAGCAGATCGCGAAGGCGCTCGACGACGTCGAGCGGGACACCGGTGTCGACGTCCCGATCCACGTCGACGGCGCGTCCGGGGCCATGGTCGCCCCGTTCTGTCGCCCGGATCTGGTGTGGGACTTCGGAATCGACCGCGTCGCATCGATCAACACCTCCGGTCACAAGTACGGGCTCGTATACCCGGGTGTCGGATGGATCGTCTGGCGCGACGTGGACGCACTGCCGGAGGACCTGGTGTTCCGCGTCAGTTACCTCGGCGGTGACATGCCGACGTTCGCGCTCAACTTCTCTCGGCCTGGTGCCCAGGTGCTTCTGCAGTACTACCTGTTCCTGCGCCTCGGGTTCGAGGGCTTTCGAGAGGTGCAGCAGACGTCGCTCGACGTCGCCGCCTACCTCGCGGAGCAGATCGGGGCGATGGACGCGTTCGAACTGTGGAGTGACGGTTCCGACATCCCGGTGTTCGCGTGGCGGCTGCGTGCCGGCCACACGGGGGACTGGACGCTCTACGACCTGTCGGATCGTCTCCGGATGAAGGGCTGGCTGGTCCCCGCGTACCCGCTGCCGGAGTCGTTGACGGACATCACGGTGCAGCGAATCGTCGTCCGCAACGGATTCAGCCGTGACCTGGCATCAGCCCTGCTCGACGATCTGAAGGCCGAGGTGTCGTACCTCGATGCGCTCGACGGCCCGATTCCACGCTTGGCGGACACGGCTCCGTTCCACCACTGACGACATGGGGGCAGACCGACTCATGCATTGTTGACAATAATTTTCATTAACGTGTTACTGTCCGGCATGCAGAAATCTCTCTCCATTCGGACCTCCGCCGTGCTCGTCGCATTGGCGGCAACCCTCACCGCGTGCGCGGGCCACGCTGACGACGACGAGTCGTCGCCGAGTGTCACCGAACGCGCCCGTGCCACGCCACGAGTCGTCGTCTCCTATGACGGCGGACTTCGTGTGCTCGACGGAAAGACCCTCGAACAGGTGGCCGACCTGCAGAAGGGCGGATTCCTTCGGCTCAACCCGGCGGGCGACGACCGCCACGTGATCGTCACGACCGACGGGGGCTTCGAGGTGCTCGACGCGGGCACCTGGCGCGAGGAGCACGGCGACCACGCGCACTTCAAGGTCTCCGACCCGCGCTTCACCGGGGCGGCTTTCGACGGATCCGAGCCCGGCCACGCCGTCGCCCACGACGACCGCCTGACCTTGTTCTTCGACGGAACAGGCGATGTGAAGACCATCGAGCGATCCGCGCTCGGCGACGAGACCCCCGATGCGACGGACTACCGGACCCCGCATGCGCACCACGGTGTCGCGGTGTCGCGCGGCGACGGCTCGCTGGTCGTGACCGACGGTGACGCGGAATCTCGGTCGGGTATTCGGATCGTCGACGCCGAGCGGAAGGAACTGTCCGCGTCGCGTGACTGCCCGGGCGTGCACGGCGAAGCCGCAGCCGCCGGCGGCGTGCTGACATTCGGTTGCCAGAACGGCATCCTGGTGGTCCGCGGAAACTCGATCACCAAGGTGGCGTCACCGGACGCCTACGGTCGGATCGGCAATCAAGCCGGCTCGGACGAGTCGCCGATCGTGTTGGGCGACTACAAGACTCGACCTGCCGACCAGATGGCCGACGACGAGATCGAACGGCCGCGCAGGTTCTCGCTGACCGATACCCGCACGGGATCTCTCCGCGTCGTGGACCTTCCGACGAGCTACAGTTTCCGATCCCTCGCGCGCGGTCAGGACGGTCAGGCCATGATCCTCGGAACCGACGGGGCGGTCTACGTGTTCGACCCCGCGACCGGACGTCAGACGGCGCGCCACCAGGTGATCAGCCCCTGGACCGAACCCGTCGAATGGCAGGATCCGATGCCGTCGCTCGAGGTGATCGGCGGCACGGCGTACGTCAGCGATCCGAAGGCGCGGACGCTGACTGCGCTCGACATCTACAGCGGTCAGCAGACGGCCCGGACCGATCTGGACATCGCGGTCGTTGAGACGGTCGCGGTGTCAGGCTGACCGCCAAAGCGCGGGATGCCGCAGAAGTCACGTCGTGGCGGTGGACGAACATGACCACCGCGTGACTTCTGCGGCATCCCGTTATCCTTCTGCCTCCGGAGGGTCGAGGAAGAAGTCGTACTCGAGTGGTTCGGCGCCGCCGTACGGGCTGAGATCTGTGATGCCGGTGTCGCGGATGAGGTCGGCGTCGATGAAGCATCGACCGGTGACGTCGGACGACGCGGCGAGGAGGACCGCGGCCGCGTCGCCCATGATCTGTGGACTGCGTGAATGTGCGACGGTGTCGTCGCCGCCGAGGAGGTTCTGCACTGCTGCGGTGGCGATGGTGGTCTCGGGCCACAGGCAGTTGCAGGCGATTTCGTCTTTGTGCCATTCGGCGGCGAAACCGAGTGTCGCCAGGGTCATTCCGTATTCGGAGATCATGTATCCGGGGAACTTCCCGAGCCAGTGCGGGTTGAGGTTGATCGGCGGAGACAACGTTACGACGCGTGCGTGGTCGGATCGGCGCAGGTGGGGCAGGCATGCTTGGGTGAGTGCGAATGTGCCGCGTGCGTTGACCTGCTGGATGAGGTCGTACTTCTTCATCGACAGATCGGCGGTGGCGGTCGGAGCGAGTGCGCTGGCGTTGTTGACGCAGATGTCGATTCCGCCGAACTCGTCGACGGCGGTGGTGACCAGGCGGGCGATGTCGGAGTCGTTTCGGAGGTCGCCGATCACATCGATCGCGTTCACCTCGACTACGACCGCACGTTCCTGATCGTGTGCGTCTCCGTGGCGGCGGTGATCTGGTTCGCGACGATTCCGTACTGGACGGGTGTGGCCGACCGGAGTGGACGGCGGACGATGTTCATCGGCGGATCGGTCGCGCTTCTCGTGTGGTGTGCGGCGTTCCTGCCGCTGCTCGACACCGGCAGCATCGCTCTCGCGGTGATCGCGTTCCTCGGCATGGGTCTCATCGTCCCGGTGACGCACAGCGTCCAGGGCGCGATCATCGCCGACCTGTTCCCGGCCTCGGTTCGCTACTCGGGTACCTCGCTGGTTCTGCAGGTCGGCGCGATACTCGGCGGCGGCCTCGCTCCGATCATCTCGTCGGCGCTGGTCGGGGAGTCCGGGGGGTCGGCCGGCGTGACGGTGTACCTGACCGTTCTCTGCGCGCTCAGCCTGGTCTGCGCCGCGATCCTGTTCCGCACGCGAGCTGAGGCTCCGACCGAACCGGCCGAGGCGCCGACGGCCGCCGTCTGACGAAACGACAACGAAATGCCGCAGAAGTCACGCGGTGGTGGCGGACGAACACGACCACCTCGTGACTTCTGCGGCATTCTGTTGTCCTAGCTCTGCAGTCCGCGGCGCCGGTGCAGGGTGGCTGCGATTCCGCCCGCGGCGGCCCGTACGGCGTCGGCGTGAGGTTCCGGGCGATAGCGACTGA
>JASLJL010000049.1 GCA_030152405.1 Gordonia sp. (in: high G+C Gram-positive bacteria)
GTAGGTGATCACGTCCGTGTGCCGTCCGATGTACCCGAGGATCTGCCGGGCGCCCGGGATCATCGACCAGCCGACCTCGTGGCCGTGGGTGCTGGCGACGATCCGCCGTGCGCCCGCCCGCCTCAGTCGTGGACCGAGGACGGCGAGCGGGGCGGCGGCCCCGAACCAGACGGTGTGGATGTCGTTGTCGCGCACCAGTCCAGCCGCACGGCGGGCGACGAACGGGCTCGGCAGCATCAGGGTCGTCCGATGTCGGACGATCCGATACGGAGCCGCGGCGTCGTACTCCTCGCAGCCGCGCCACCTGGGCGCGTAGACGATCACCTCATCCGGCGGCAGAAAGTGCAGAAGGTTCTCCAGGTACGACTGGATGCCGCCCGGCCGGGGCGGGAAGTCGTTGGTGACGAGCAGCGTGCGTCGCATCAACGGACCTGTCCGCGGAGCCACGCCTGCCACTTCTTGACCAGTGCGGCCTTGTCCTGGCCGACCGCGGTCTTCATCGCGGCGTCCTGGGTGGACGTGTCGCCGCCCTTCGCGACACCGGTGTACAACGACTTCAGCTTCTCGACGCCATACTCGTCGGCGACGAACGCCGCGAACGACCACGCGCTCTGATAGGCGACCCGAGCGGCGTCGCTGTCGACCGCGAAGTCGGAGTCGGCGGGGAGCTTCGTGGGAACGTCTCCCCCGGCCACAGCGGCGGCGAGATCGGGCGCCGCGTCGACGAACTGACGGTAGGTCCCGCGTCGGCCCACGTACTCCGGCACGCCTTCGGTGAGCCACAGCGGGGCGTTCTCTGCGGTGACGAGCCGAGTCGCCACGTGCATGAGCTCATGTCGCAGGACTACCGCGAGCGCGGGCTCCGACAGCGAGACGGCGGTGGGCGACAACACGATTCGCTGCCCGATCACCTTGCCCGCCCGTTTGTCGATGCGCGAGAAGACGGTCGCCGCCGCAGCCGTCCGGGTGTCGGCCGACTCGGTGCGCGTCAGCCCGGCGAACTCTGCTGCGTCACCGGTGGCGACGACGGCCGCGCGACGCTGCCACGAGTCGCCCCAGAACTTGTCGACCGCCGTGACCGCGTCGGGCAGGATCTTCGCCGCGGCGGCGACCGTCGCCGCGGTCTTCGGGTACGACAGGACCGTCGACTCGCCGCCTGCGGTCTTGACATCGGTCGCTGCGAGGCCGGCGAACTCCCACGGCCCCACTTCGGCCGGCCCGTGCGTAGCGATGGTCGTCGGAGTGGGATCGGGCGCCAGGCTGCCGTCGCCGACGATCTTCCAGTCGTCGTCGTACCGCGCGAAGGTCATGGTCTCCGACAGGGTCACCGTCGGTTCGTCGAGTCCGGGCGCACGTGCGCCGCCGAGCGCGTACGACAGCTCGACCGGACTCACCCAGGAGTCGGAGCTGCCCTGCTCCTCCAGCCGCGACGTCCACTCCTCGCTGAGCAGACGTTCGGGGCCGGTCGCCGGCGCCAGGCGGTACGCGAACGTCGGTGCGACCAGCCGTCCGCCACGCTTGTCACGATCGCCCGACACCGCGAATGCCGAGGCGACGGTGTGCAGCCGCGCACGGAACGATGCGGATGCGGACTTGTCGATGAGGGCGTCGAGGCCCGCGGTGTCGCCGTTCTTGAGCACGGACGACAGCTGGTCGAGCAGCGCCGTGACACCGTCGGAGCGCTGCTGTTCGAAGGCGTTGAGCGGGGTGGTCGACGTCGCGGACGACTCCGCGGGTCCCTCCGTCTCACCGGAGCACCCGGAGACGGCGCCGACGGCCACGGTCGCGGCGATGACGAGGGCGAGGCCGGCCCTGCTGCGGTGCAGGTTCACTCAGTACCGTCGCGCGGCGTTGTACGGTCCGGCCTTGTCGATCGGAACCACCGCCACCGGCACCCCGAAGGTCGACGCGTGGACGACGAAGCCGTCGCCCACATACATGCCGACGTGCGAGGCGCTCGAATAGTAGATGATCAGGTCGCCGGGCTTGAGGTCCTTGCGGTCGACGGCCACGCCGCCTGCGAGCTGAGCCTCGCTGGTCCTCGGTATCGTCCGCTTGGCCTGCTTGTACGCCCACAGCATGAGGCCGGAGCAGTCGAACTGGTGCGGTCCGACCGCACCCCAGACGTACGGGTCGCCGATGCGCGACAAGGCTGCCTGCACCGCGATCAGAGCAGGCGACGTGCCCTTGGGCACCGCACTCGCGTCGAACTCGTACTTCGGTCCGCGCAGGGCGGCGAGCTGCTTGCCGGTCAGCGACTTGTAGACGGCACGGATCTGCACCGCTTCGAGCTGGAGGTCGGCCTGCTTGGTCTGCAACTGACCGCGGCGACGTTCCGCGTCGGCGACGGCCGTGCGCGCCGTACTCGCGGCCTCATCGGCGTCGGTGCGGGCCTGACGCGTGCGGCGAGCCGTCTCGGTGACGTGCCGGAGGTCGCTCGCGGCCTGGCGCGACATGATCTCCAGGCCCGACATGTTGTCGAGGAGACTCTGCGGCGAATCGCTGACGAGCATCGCGTACAGGCGATTGACGCGCGCGCCGCGGTAGCTGGCCCGCGCCAGAGCGTCCACCTTGGTCTGGGCGTCATCCATTTCGCGCTGCATCGAGTCGAGCTTCTTGGTCGCGTCGGCGGACACACGACGTTCCCTGGCGACGATCTTGCGCTGCTTGTTGTAGTCGACCTGCGCCGCGTTCATCGCCTCGGCGGTCCGCTCGGCGTCGGTCGACAACTGACGGTAACGAGTCAGTATCTGGTCGGAGCTCCGGGCCGGTTCGGCGGTGGCGGCGGGTGGCGCCTGCAGAAGCGTCGACGCCATGACGACGACGCTGCCGACCACGGCAGCCCTAGTCAGGCGCCGTCTCCGGTCTCGCTTGATCTGGTACACCACACGATCCTTCATACCGTTCGGGCGGGTCGGGCGCTAATTCGCGCCCGGCCCGCCCGGAACTGCAAGTCTGTTCAGCGACGGTCGCTCAGTAGCGACGGATCGCGGCGAGGTCCCACGCCTTGACCTTGGCGCGCTGCACCGGCACACCCTCGGTGGACGAGTGGATGAAGATGCCGTTGCCCTCGTAGATGCCGGCGTGGCCGCCGCCGTTGAAGATCAGGATGTCGCCCGGCTTGGCCTGAGCGAGGGACGCGACGGGGGTGCCGCCGCCCATCTGACCGTAGCTGTCACGGGGAATGATCTTGCCGGCCTGCTTGAAGGCCCACGAGGTGAGACCCGAGCAGTCGAATGCATTCGGACCCGCAGCGCCGTACACGTACGGCGAGCCGATCTTGGACGCGGCCGCCTTGACGGCCTTCTTGGCCCGAACCTGCTGCGGGCTACCGAAGTCGCCGCCGTCGAGCTTGGGCGCCTTCAGGTTTCCGGGAAGCAGGTGGTCCGGGACGTCGAACGTGCCGACGTTCGGGATCTTGACCGGCGCGGCGTCGGCCGGTGCGGCTGCCAGCGCGAGCGATCCGCCGAGGGCGATCGAGCCTGCGACGACGGCAGTCGTGGCGACCTTGAAGGTGCCGGTCTGGGGCTTGTCCAAACGGTGTTTAGCCACTGAACTACGTACTCCTTGTTGTATCTCCCTGACCGCCGACCGGGTTAGCTGTCGGGTTCGGGCCGGAAGAGATGGCCCTACGCGTTCTCGAACCTGGTGGGCTCGGACCGCGATTCACCCCGATTCGCTTCGATGCGCTCGCGCACACCGTCGAGAAAGAAGTGGGTCCCCGGTTCGCTCCCGGAGGGTGGGAGCGATTAGGCGGTGACTCTCCGGGCTCGCCCCTGGTGGGGGATCACCCTGAGTGGAAAGTCTCGAAAAGATTACGAAACCCCGACAGCGATGTCCACCAGGTCCGGCACGAATCCGATCCGACGTCGTGTCAGACGGCTCGGAGCCACCCCGGAGCACAATCGCCGATACCGCCTTGACCTGCGATTACCTCATGTCGGGCGGCATGTGCGGT
>JASLJL010000091.1 GCA_030152405.1 Gordonia sp. (in: high G+C Gram-positive bacteria)
CGGCCGGTGAAGTTGTGGCACGACGCGCAGTTGAGGCGGAACAGCTCGGAGCCGCGACCGAGGTCGGTGCCGCGCAGCTGGTCCATCTTGAGTTCGGGGAAGCCGTTGTCGTCGCGCTTGATCTGGCCGTTGTCGTCCAGAACGTATGCGGCGCGAGGACCGCCGCCCATGGCCTGGATGTAGGCGCCGAGCTGATCGATCTGAGCCTCGGTGAACTTGGCCGGCTTGCGCTGGGCCTGGGCCTCGCCACGTGCGGCGGGCATGCGACCCGTCGACACCTGGAAGTAGACCGCGGCGTCACCGACGCCCATGAGCGACGGACCGCGGTCCGGGACGCCCTCGAGGTTGGCTCCGTGACAGGTGATGCACGACGTGGCGTACAGCTGCTTGCCTGCGCTGATCATGGAGACCTGAAGGTCGTCAGCGGTGGCGACCTGCGGCTTCGGGCTGAGGAGACCGGCGATCAGGCCGGTGGCCACGAGGCCGAGGAAGAGGAAGAGGGTACCGGCGGCGCGGCGACGCAGCTTGCGGCGCGACTTCGCGCGCGCACCAGCGGTCTTCGCGTCGCGCGCTTCCGGCGAACTCGGTGGAGATGATCTCATCGGTGACTCTCTACTAAGCGGTTGGACTGGATTGGGATGAACCGAGGCTGATCGGTTCTGGGCCGCCGGGGGCTACCGGATGAAGTAGATGACCACGAACAGGGCGATCCACACGACGTCGACGAAGTGCCAGTAGTACGACACCACGATGGCCGCGGTCGCCTGCGCAGGCGTGAACTTCGACATGCGCGTGCGGATCAGCAGGTACACGAACGCGACGAGGCCGCCGATGACGTGCATGCCGTGGAATCCGGTGGCCATGTAGAAGACCGAGCCGTACGCGTTCGAGGAGAGGGTGAGGCCCTCGCCGATGAGCGTGTAGTACTCGTAGGCCTGGCCGGCCACGAAGAACGCGCCCATCGCCAGCGTCAGGGTGTACCAGCGGCGGAGGCCGTACACGTCGCCGCGCTCAGCAGCGAAGACGCCGTACTGGCAGGTGACCGAGCTGAGGATCAGCACGAGGGTCACCGGCACAGCAAGAGCCAGGTTCAGATGGGCCGGCGGCTGAGGCCAGCCGTCAGCAGCATTGGCCCGCGCGACGAAATACATCGCGAACAGGCCGGCGAAGAACATCAACTCGCTCGACAACCACACGATGGTGCCGACGCTGACCATGTTCGGACGGTTCAGCGAGTGCACGCGTGAGGTGATGGCGGTTCCGGAGTTACCCACAGCGCTAGTCACATCATGAAGTATGACGGTTCGTAGTAAGCGATTTCCACCTGGGTCGGCAAATTGGTGAGCGACTTCCTTGAAGCGCAGGTAGAACGCTCGCGCCGCGGTGCGTCGGCGTGTCCGTCGGACCGGTCCGCACCTGGGGAGTTCTCCCCGCCGTGTGCGGTCTGTTCGACGGGTCTGGTTAGGTCGACGCCATGTCCAGAGACGCATCGGAAACCGGCGGGATCCTCGGACGGATCGGACGACTTCTGCGGACGAGCGGATCGGGCGAGCGTCCACCGAGTGTCGACGACCCCGAACTCGTCGTGATCGTGCGGTGCGACGACGACACCGTCGCCACGTCGACGACGCTGGACAAGGCCGGCTTCTCGTCGGGTCGCACGGTTGTGCTGCGGCATCTCGTCGAGGTCCCCGCCGCGGCCGTCGACGCGACTGCTGCGAGCGCGGGCCTCGAGGGCTACTCGGTCGTCGGAGCGTTGGCCGGCGATCCGGCTCCCGAGGCGGGCTCGGTGCTTCTCGCGCTCGCGCGCGTACAGGAGGTCGACGCCCGGACGGTGTCGCAGGAGCGGTCTCGGACGGCGAGCCTGGCGTCGCGCAACGGTGGACGGGGCATCGGTTGGGCGCTGCTCGCCGTCCCGCCCTCGCCTGCGACGGACGCCCGTCGATAGGGTGGACCGGTGAGCACGCCCGAGAACACCACGATGCAGTACACCTGGCCGCAGATCCTCGGCAAGGCGACCGACGGCTTCGACCTGTCGGTGGACGAAGCCGCGTGGGCGATGCGCGAGATCATGTCGGATTCGGCGACCGGCGCGCAGATCGCGGCGTTCGGCGTGGGGCTGAAGATGAAGGGCGTCGCGCCGTCGGAACTGCGCGGCTTGTCCGACACCATGCTCGCGCTGGCCAACCGCATCGACTTCGACGGTGACGCCGTCGACATCGTCGGGACGGGCGGCGACCGCTCCCACACCGTGAACATCTCCACGATGACGTCGGTCGTCGTCGCGGCGGCGGGCGTCCGCGTGGTGAAGCACGGCAACCGGGCGGCGTCGTCCAAGAGCGGAGGCGCAGACGTTCTCGAAGCGCTCGGCGTCGCCATCACCCTCGGGCCCGATGCGGTGAGTCGATGCCTCGACGAGGTCGGCATCGGGTTCTGCTTCGCTCCCGTGTTCCACCCGGCGTTCCGATTCACCGGTCCTCCGCGAAAGGAGATCGGGATCCCGACCGTGTTCAACGTGCTCGGTCCGCTCACCAACCCGGCCGCTCCTCAGGCCGGTCTCATCGGGTGCGCGTTCGAAGATCTGGCGCCGGTCCTGGCCGAGGCGTTCGCGGGTCGGGGAAACCGGACCCTGGTGGTCCGGGGCGACGACGGGCTGGACGAGCTGACCACCACAACCACGTCGAGCGTCTGGCAGGTCGTGGACGGCGAGGTCATCCGGCTATCGCTCGATCCCCGCGATCTGGGATTCGAGTTCGTCGAACTATCCGCACTGCAGGGCGGAGGCGCCGTGGTCAACGCCGACATCGCCCGCAGACTGTTCGCCGGCGAGACCGGCCCGGTGCGGGACGCGGTGACGTTGAACGCGGCGGCGGCGCTGGTCGCCTACGAGCAGTCGTCGTCGTTCGACGACGACTCGTTCCGGGCTGCACTGCTCGACGCCAAGGCACGGATCGACGAGGTGCTCGACACCGGCGCGGCCGCACGACTGCTCGCGCACTGGGCCGAGTTCAGCACGTCCCTCGCCTG
This sequence comes from Gordonia sp. (in: high G+C Gram-positive bacteria), assembly GCA_030152405.1. GTDB lineage: Bacteria > Actinomycetota > Actinomycetes > Mycobacteriales > Mycobacteriaceae > Gordonia. The sequence goes on from JASLJL010000091.1 coordinate 3,028, forward strand.
AGATGTCGCGGCCGTCGTCGCGCGGTGTGCTGCGACCGGACAGACTGCCCGATTTCACTCGGCTCCCCGCCTCCGGGGTCGCCGCGAACTGGGTCCGCTGGTACTGGATCTCCCAGTGGGCGCTTCCGGACGGCGTGACGTCCGATCAGAACGTGATCGCGTTCCCCGCACTCAACGTGGTGGTGCAGTCCGACGTGGTCACCGTCTCCGGCGCGACCACACGCGCGTCGACGCGGACCCTGGTCGGGACGGGCTGGGCGGTCGGAGCGCTGATGCGGCCGGCTGCCGTCGACTGGCTCGGCGTGACGCCCGCGACGCTGGTGGACGACGTCGTCGAAGTGGACCTGGCTGCTCTGGCCGACGCCGTGCGGGGAGCGATGGAGCCCGTCCCGGACGTCGCCGCGGCGGCGGCCGCGTTCAGTGAGCGTCTGGCGGACGACGCCGACCCGCCGACCGAGGAGGCGCTGATCGCCGACCGCGTCCTCGACCTCGTCGAAACCGACCCGTCGATCGTCACCGTCGATCGGCTGGCCGCGACGGTCGGTCTGAGTGCACGCACCGTGCAGCGACTCGCTCTCCGCTACACCGGGGTCACGCCCCTCACGCTGATCCGGCGCAGGCGCATCCAAGAGGCCGCCGAGCGGGTTCGGACCGAGCCGTCCACGTCGCTCGCCGACATAGCGGCGGACACCGGATTCACCGACCACGCGCATCTGACGCGGGAGTTCTCGCGAATCCTCGGATTCACACCGAGCGCGTATCGGACGCAGCCGTAGCAGGTTGTCGCGAATCGACAAGCCGACGAGCGGCGCGACTCGTAGCGTCGACGGCATGACACAGAACAGCTCAACCGCCGAATCAACCGCCGCCGTCACCGGAGACCACACCGTCGACGGCAGGCCCACCGGCTACTCGTCGATCACGCCGTTCATCGCGGTGACCGACGCCGCATCGGCGATCGAGTACTACCGGCGAGTCTTCGGCGCGGAGCTGATCTCGGCCAGTCACCATCAGGGGGTGGTGGTACACGCCGAACTCGACTTCGGCGCCGGCCGCCTGCAGCTGGGCGAAGTGAACCCCGAGTATCACCTCGTGGCAGGTCCCGGTGGGGACGACGTCTGCTTCTCGCTCGCCGTGTACGTGACGGACGTGGACGCCGTCGTCGAACGCGCGGAGGCAGGCGGCGCAGTGGTTCGTGAGCCCGCGGCGCAGTTCGTCTCCGGCGATCGTTTCGCGAGCATCCGCGACCCGTACGGCATCCGGTGGTCGGTCATGACCCGCACCGTCGATCTGAGCGATGCCGAGAGCGCTGCCCGGGTCGCCGAGTGGATGGCGACGATGGGCGAGTAGTCGTCGCGCTACGCGGAGAACTGAGGTCAGTCCTCGCCGATGGAGAAGCCGCCCTCGACCTCAGCGCTCGCATAGCTGCGGAACGCGATGTGCGTGGCGCTGGACACGACGCCGGGAAGCCGGTTGATCTTGGCGGTGACCACGTCGGCGATCTCATCGTGGCTCCGCACGCGCACCTTGGCGATCAGGTCGACGTCGCCCGCACACGAGTACACCTCGGTGACGCCGGGGATGTTCGCGACCGCCTGGGCGGTCTCCGGAATCTGGTGGATGTCGGCCCCGATGAGAACGATGGCGGTGATCATGGCTTCACCTTAATACTGTCGGCCGGGTGCGCCGCCGACGGACGCGTCGTCCCGTGCTCGACGAGCCGTTCGTGCGAACTCGGCCCATCT
>JASLJL010000194.1 GCA_030152405.1 Gordonia sp. (in: high G+C Gram-positive bacteria)
TCCCGAACTCGCGGTAGCCGACTCGCCGACCAAGCTCGTCGGCGGCGGGTTCTCGACCGACTTCGCGTCCGTCGATCACCTCGAACGGATGATGTCGCTCGACAACGTCTTCGACGCCGACGAGATGCGCGCCTGGATCTCCCGTACAGAGGCGGACGCGGGTGCGGGCATCGACTTCCTGTGCGAACTGAAGATCGACGGAGTGGCCCTCGCGCTCGTGTACGAGAAAGGCGTTCTGGTTCGCGGGGTCACCCGTGGTGACGGCCGAACCGGTGAGGACGTCACGCTGAACGCGCGAACCATCGTCGGCGTTCCGCATCAACTGTCGGCAGATGTTCGCCCGGTGCCCGACCTGCTGGAGGTCCGCGGCGAGGTGTACTTCCGGTTGGAGGACTTCGCCGCTCTCAACGCGTCGCTCGTCGCCGACGGGAAGGCGCCGTTCGCCAACCCGCGGAACTCCGCCGCGGGCTCGCTGCGGCAGAAGAACCCGCAGGTCACGGCGCGCCGGAACCTGCGGATGATCTGCCACGGGATCGGTCGGATCGACGGGTGGCGACCGGAGTCGCTGCACGACGCGTATGTGGCGCTCGCCGAGTGGGGACTGCCGGTGTCGACGCACACCCGCAAGGTGGTGGGGGCCGACGCAGTGCTCGACGCAGTCACCTACTGGGGCGAGAACCGCCATTCCCCCGAGCTCGATCACGAGATCGACGGTCTGGTGGTCAAGGTCGACGACGTCACGCTGCAGCGCAGGCTCGGCGCCACCTCGCGTGCCCCGCGGTGGGCCATCGCGTACAAGTACCCGCCGGAGGAGGTGACGACCAAACTCCTCGACATCATGGTCGGTGTCGGGCGGACGGGTCGTGTCACGCCGTGGGCACTCATGGAGCCGGTTACCGTCGCCGGGTCGACGGTTGCTCGCGCGACACTCCACAACGGATTCGAGGTGCAGCGCAAGGGCGTCCTCATCGGCGACACGATCACCATCCGCAAGGCGGGGGACGTCATCCCCGAGGTGCTCGGCCCGGTCGTCGAGTTGCGGGACGGCACCGAGCGCGAGTTCGTCATGCCGACCGAGTGTCCCGAGTGCGGCACCACGCTGGCGCCCGCGAAGGAGGGCGACAAAGACATCCGCTGCCCCAATCAGCGGACGTGCCCAGGCCAGTTGCGTGAGCGACTGTTCTATCTCGCCGGCCGCGGGGCATTCGACGTCGAGGCTCTCGGATACGAAGGCGCACAAGCGCTTCTGTCGAGCGGAGTGCTCACCGACGAAGGCGACCTGTTCTCGATCACCGAGGACGATCTCCTCAGGACTGACATCTACACGACCAAGGACGGTGCGCTCTCGGCCAACGGTCGGCGTCTGCTCGACAACCTCGACAAGGCCAAGGACGTCCCGCTGTGGCGAGTGCTGGTCGCCTTGTCGATCCGACACTGCGGGCCGACGCCGTCGCGTGCGCTTGGCACCGCGTTCGGCTCCCTCGAGGCTATCGAGAACGCGTCGGTGGAGGAGCTGTCACAGGTGGACGGACTGGGGCCGACCCGAGCGGCGAGCGTGCACGACTGGTTCGCCGTCGACTGGCACCGCGAGATCGTCGCGAAGTGGCGCGCAGCCGGGGTGTCGATGCAGGACGACGTCGACGAGTCGATCGAGCGGACCCTGGAGGGAAAGACCCTCGTCGTCACCGGCTCGCTCGTCGACTTCACCCGCGACGGCGCGAAAGAGGCGATCATCGCGCGGGGCGGCAAGGCGTCGGGCTCGGTGTCGAAGAAGACCGACTACGTGATCATCGGGGACTCGCCCGGCAGCAAGGCCGCCAAGGCTGAAGATCTCGGCGTCCCGATCCTCGACGAGGACGGTTTCAAGGTGCTGCTCGAGACCGGAGCGCCGCCGATCGAGTGATCCCGTCGTCTCAGCGACGGTGATCGATGACGGTGCTGATGATCCCGGTGAGGTAACCGAGGCGAGCGACCTCGGACGGACGGAACTCGGGTCCGCCCGTGCGGCCGAGCATGAGCGCCTTCGAGCCGTCGCCGAGAGGAGCGGCGACGAGCGTCGTGTCCATGTCCAGCCAGATCTGCGGAGCCCAGTCCAGGTCGCCGGCAAAACTGGTGGCCGCGGTCAGCGGCAGCCAGTCGGCCCGTTCCAGCGGTGTCTCCGGGGCGCCGGAACTGCCGAACAGGGTGAGGACGTCGACGCCCGGTCGCGCCACGATCATCGCCCAGGACGCCCGCAGGACTCGGGGAGCGAGGTCGACGAGCACTTGGAGACGATCAGTCTCGGCGGTCGCGACCACGTCGATCAGTTCGAGTTCCTGATGAGTGTCGAGCACGTCGGAGAACGGACGCAGGGATTCGACACGGACGTCGTCGACGTTCTCCGCGGCGGTGATGAGGGTGTCGGGGAGCGCGCTGGCCGGCAGGTCGACGACGATGTCGTCGACCGCGTAGCCGTCACCGCGCTCGATCACCTCGAGTGACGCGATGTCGGCTCCGACGGCGCCCAGCTCCACGGCGAGCATGCCGAGGCTGCCGGGCCGGTCGGAGAGTCGGAGGCGCAGTAGGTACGACACGCAGCGCTACTGCTGCGGTGCGGGCTGGCCGGGAGCCATCTGCTGGCCGTGCGGCTGTGCGTACTGGACGGCGGGCGCCGGTCCGCCGTCGGCGGCGCGGACACCCACCGCGGTGCCGTAGGCGCAGACCTCGACGCCGCCGCCACCCGCGTACTCGGTGGTCTCGAAACGGAATGCGACGACGGCGTTCGCGCCTCGGCCCTGCGCCTCGGCGGCGAGACGGCTGAGCGCCTCCTGGCGGCACTCGTGCAGGAGCTGCGTGATGCCCTTGAGCTCGCCTCCAGCCAGCGACTTCAGGCCTGCGCCGATGTTGGAGCCGATGTGGCGGGACCGCACAGTGAGGCCGAAGCACTCACCGAAGACGTGCTCGATCCGGTAGCCCGGCAGCTCGTTCGTCGTGACGATGATCATGTCACTCAGGCTACGTCGCGCGGCGATCGTCGGCCACCGCAGGCACCGGTCCGATTCATCTGACTGGATGACGGCGTCGGCGGGGACGGAGGCGACTGCGGCACGACGACGGCGTTCCCATATCCTGGAGGGCGTCCAAATCCATCTGCGCCGTAGGCGAGAGAGGTCCGGCGATGTCACCCGAACCCGAGTCCGCAATCAGTCGCGACGAGGTCGCGCACCTGGCGCGTCTGTCGCGTCTGGCACTGAGCGACGCTGAGCTGGATCAGTACGCGAGCCAACTGGATTCGATCCTCACCCACGTCGCACAGGTCGCCGAGGTGGCCGCCGACGACGTTCCGCCGACGGCTCATCCCGCCGACCTGCAGAATGTGCTGCGGCCCGATGTCGTGGTTCCGTCCCTGACGCCCGACCAGGCGCTGTCGGGCGCGCCCGCCGTCGAACAAGAGCGTTTCGCCGTCCCGCAGATCCTCGGGGAGGAACAGTGACCGAGACCAGTACCCGCGCAGCCGGGGAGATCACCGGCCTCACCGCCGCCGAACTCGCGGGCAAGATCGCATCTCGCGAACTGTCGTCGGTCGAGGTGACGCAGGCGCATCTCGACCGGATCGCGGAGATCGACGGTGAACTCGGCGCGTTTCTGCACGTCGGAGCCGCGGAAGCACTCGACGCGGCGAGGGCCGCAGACGCCGCCATCGCCGCGGGCGAGTCGCCGAGCGGCCTCGCGGGTGTGCCGATCGCGTTGAAGGACGTCTTCACCACCGTCGACGCGCCCACCACCTGCGGTTCGAAGATCCTCGAGGGATGGACCGCACCGTACGACGCGACCCTCACGCAGCGTCTGCGTGCCGCGGGCATCCCGATCCTCGGCAAAACGAACATGGACGAGTTCGCGATGGGTTCGTCCACCGAGAACTCGGCCTACCAGGTGACCCGCAATCCGTGGGACGTCGAACGCATTCCGGGCGGGTCGGGCGGCGGCAGTGCGGCCGCACTCGCGTCGTTCCAGGCGCCGCTCGCTATCGGCACCGACACCGGCGGCTCGATCCGTCAGCCTGCGGCGGTCACCGCCACCGTCGGCGTGAAGCCGACGTACGGCACCGTCTCACGCTACGGTCTCGTGGCCTGCGCGTCGTCGCTCGACCAGGGCGGGCCCTGCGGTCGGACGGTCCTCGACACCGCGCTGCTGCACGAGGTCATCGCCGGGCACGACCCGCGCGACTCCACCTCGATCGACGCTCCCGTGCCGGATGTGGTCGGCGCGGCCCGCGCGGGTGCGGCCGGCGACCTCACGGGTGTCCGCATCGGCGTCGTGAAGCAGTTGCAGGGCGAGGGCTACCAAGCCGGCGTGCTCGAGTCGTTCCAGCAGGCGTGCGCCACGCTGACCTCGCTCGGCGCGACGATCGTCGAGGTCGACTGCCCGAACTTCTCCTACGCGCTGGGCGCGTACTACCTGATCCTCCCGTCGGAGGTGTCGAGCAACCTCGCACGCTTCGACGCGATGCGATACGGACTTCGGGTGGGCGACGACGGCACGCACAGTGCCGACGAGGTCATGGCACTCACTCGGGCGGCCGGATTCGGTCCGGAAGTGAAGCGCCGCATCATGATCGGCACGTACGCACTCAGCTCCGGCTACTACGACGCCTACTACGGCCAGGCGCAGAAGGTCCGCACGCTCATCGCCCAGGACTTCGCCAAGGCCTACCAGGACGTCGACGTGCTGATCTCCCCGACGACGCCGACCACGGCGTTCAAGCTCGGCGAGAAGGTCGACGATCCGCTGGCGATGTACCTGTTCGACCTGTGCACACTGCCGGTGAACCTGGCGGGCACCGCCGCGATGTCGGTGCCGTCGGGCACCGCGAGCGACGGCGGCGCAGTGCTCCCGGTGGGCCTGCAGATCATGGCGCCGGCTCTCGCCGACGATCGTCTGTACCGCGTCGGCGCGGCCTACGAGGCGGCTCGCGGCCCGGTCGTCTGACAGCGGGTCGGGAGCTCGCCGACCGCGAGCCCCTGTTCGACGCCGTAGTGGTGCCCCGAACCGACAGGACCGTCCAGCGCGACGGCCAGGTCGATCGCCGTCCCGATGAGCGACAGTCCGGGGACCCACGGGAGGTCGTGCCGGGGCGCGCCCGTCGCCACGGTGTCCGCCGTGCGGTGGGGAGCGCGCCACAGGAGTGTCGTGTCGAAGTCGGCGACCGGATCGGTGTCGTTCACCAGCACCACGCGCGGTGCACACGCCTCGAGCGGCTCGATCGTGTTCGCAGGCGGACCCGACAGCACGGTCCCTGCCACCTCGACGTGATTTCGCGCGGCCCAGGCTCGGGCGGCGTCGGCCCCGATGGCGCCGAGGCTCTGCCCGAACAGGTAGATGCGCGGCCGGTGCCGGTGGTGACGGAGCCGCTGGTCGAGGGCTCGGACCACGGCCGTCGCGCTGTCGCCCGCGGTTGCGGGCGAACGCACGTAGGCCTTCCACGACGGGACGTCGGAGTACTGCATCGACAGGAATGACACGTCGCCGCGGAAGTAGTCCTCGAACCCGGTGACGGCACTCGCATCCACCCATCCCGAACCGGTCGGGACGACGATCACGACGTTGTCGGTGGGCTCGCCGGAGGCCGCCCAGCGGTCGATCAGAGTGCGCGCGCGGGCGTCCAGATCGGACGTCCCGTCCAATCGCGAGTACGTGAGGGCCCGGTCGGCGGGCACGTCCGGCGTCGATGCGTGCGCCTGGGCCGCAGTGCCGCCGATCAATGCGGCGAGCAGCGCGCCGATCGCCCACACTCGACCGGGGAGTGTGACGACGGCGATCGCGACCGCGAGGGGAACTCCGGCCACCGCGGCGACCCAACCGATCCCCGGCGCCGCGGTGCCGAGCCCGTCCGCCACCTCGACCTGCCATTTCAGGGATGCGACGAGGATCGCGGCGGCCAGCACGCTCGCCCCCGCCACGACCTCGGTCGGCGTTCCGCGGTGCTCGCGTCGACGTACTCGGCGCACCAGCGCCGTCGACACTGCTCCGACTCCCATCCCGACCAGCATCAGCGCGGTTCCGATCACAGCGGTGAGCACGGCCGGGCGCGGGAGCTGTCCGGGGGCGAGGGCGAGCGCCCAACCGAGAAGACCGCCGACGAGGACGCCGGTCGACACGCGCTTCATCGGGTCGCTCGCAGTGTCGAGACGCCGCGCATCATGGTCGTCGACACGAGGTCGCCCGTCGATTCGGGGGTGGGCGCCGCCCAGTCCTGGCGCCACGAGTTGGCGTCGAGGCCCGCGCCGGCCATGCCTGCGGCGGCGTCGCAGACGGGATTCGTGCACGAGTCGTGCATGGCCTCCACAAGCGTCGAGTCGAGGGCCCGGCGCGCCCAGCGGGCCGCGGGGCGTCCGGTGCGGTCGCCGTATCGGAGGAGGTCGTAGCCGAAGTCGTGGCTGCGGCACAGCGGCTCGAAGCGTTCCGGGAGCGGGATCGGCGACGAGCAGTCGCCGGCCGGGTTCACCGGTCGTCCGTCCTCCAGCACCGGCCGGTAGCCCATCACTTTCGTGAAATCGGCGGGCAGGGCGTCGAGGGCGCGGTCCGGGTGATCGCCGACGAGGGCCGCGATCGTCCGTTCGCTGGGGTTGGTCACCGGGCCGATCGTCGTGGGCGCGTTCGCCGATGCCGACGCGGCGGCAGCTGTGCCCAGCACCAACGTCGCGAAGAGCGCGATGAGGGCGCCGGCGACGGCGCGGCGCGTGACGATTCGGACGGTCAGGTTCTCGGTCATGTCGACTACCTTCGCGCCGTCGAGCACTACGCCGGATCGCCCTCGGAAGTGATTGTGGTGCGCCACTTCTCGGTGATGTCGGCGGGTGTTCTCACCCGCCGGTAGTGGTCGGATCTCCCTCTCGCGGGGGAGGTGCGGCCCGTCGGTGACGATCTACGGTCGAAGGGTGAAACGTCTGTCCCGTACCAGAGCCGCGCTCGAGGCCGTGTCGTTCGACTCGGTGCCCGATCCGGCTGTCCGGCACTATCTGAACAACCGCTGGAACTGGTTCGGAATGCTGCTCGCCGCGAGCATGACGGCCATCACCTGGCC
>JASLJL010000196.1 GCA_030152405.1 Gordonia sp. (in: high G+C Gram-positive bacteria)
GTGGCGTCGGCCACCGGGATCAAGCGCGTCGCGCAGCGGATCGTGGCGACGCGGAAGGCCGGCCACGACGTGGTGGTCGTGGTGTCCGCGATGGGCGACACGACCGACGAGCTGCGTGACCTCGCCGAGCAGGTGACGCCGCTGCCGCCGCCGCGCGAGCTCGACATGCTGCTCACCGCGGGTGAGCGGATCTCGATGGCCCTGCTGGCGATGGCGATCGCCCAGCTGGGCCACAAGGCACGCTCGTTCACCGGCTCGCAAGCGGGAGTCATCACCGACTCCGCGCACGGCAGGGCCAAGATCATCGACATCACGCCGGGCCGCATCGAGCAGGCGCTCGCCGACGGGGCGATCGCGATCGTCGCCGGCTTCCAGGGCGTCTCGCAGGACACCAAGGACGTCACGACGCTCGGCCGCGGCGGCTCGGACACGACCGCCGTCGCGCTGGCCGCAGCGCTCGACGCCGACGTCTGCGAGATCTACACCGACGTCGACGGCATCTACACGTCGGACCCGCGGATCGTCTCTAACGCGCGTCGCCTCGACAAGATCTCCTTCGAGGAGATGCTCGAGATGGCGGCCTGCGGCGCGAAGGTCCTGATGCTTCGGTGCGTGGAATACGCGCGCCGCTACAACGTTCCCGTTCATGTGCGCTCGTCGTACTCGACCAACTCCGGCACCATCGTGTCGGGCTCGATGGAGGACATCCCCGTGGAAGAGGCAATTCTCACCGGCGTTGCGCACGATCGCAGCGAAGCTCAAGTCACCGTGGTCGGCATCGAAGACAAGCCGGGCTATGCGGCCAAGGTGTTCCGTGCCGTCGCCGACGCCGAGATCAACATCGACATGGTCCTGCAGGGCGTGTCGAAGATCGACACCGGCAAGACCGACATCACCTTCACGCTGCCGAAGGAACTCGGCGCACTGGCCGTCGAGGAACTGGGCAAGCTCCGCGACGAGCTCGGTTTCGCCGAGGTGAACCTCGACGACCGCATCGGCAAGGTGTCGCTCGTCGGCGCGGGCATGAAGAGCCACCCGGGCGTCACCGCGACGTTCTGCGAGTCGCTCAGTGATGCGGGCATCAACATCGAGTTGATCTCGACGTCGGAGATCCGCATCTCGGTGCTGGTCCGCGACGACGACCTCGACGAAGCCGTCAAGGTGCTGCACGACGCGTTCGAGCTCGGCACCGATGAGGAAGCCGTCGTCTACGCGGGGACGGGGCGGTAGTCATGGGACTCAAGGTTGGAGTCGTCGGAGCCACCGGCCAGGTCGGCGCAGTGATGCGCGAGATCCTCGCTGAGCGTCAGTTCCCGATCGACGAGATCCGTTTCTTCGCGTCCGCCCGCTCGGCAGGCACCACGCTTCCGTGGGGCGACGGCGAGATCGTCGTCGAAGACGCGGCGACCGCCGATCCCACCGGGCTCGACATCGCCCTGTTCTCCGCCGGCGGCGCGACGTCGCGCGCTCAGGCCCCGCGTTTCGCCGCAGCCGGAGTCACCGTCATCGACAACTCGTCGGCGTGGCGCAAGGACCCGGACGTGCCGCTGGTGGTCGCCGAGGTGAATGGTGAGCTCGCCGCGAACCCGCCGAAGGGCATCATCGCGAACCCGAACTGCACCACGATGGCCGCGATGCCGGTCCTCAAGCCGCTGCACGACGCGAAGGGTCTTCGTCGGCTAATCGTGTCGAGCTACCAGGCGGTCTCGGGCAGTGGACTCGCCGGCGTCGCCGAACTCGCCGGTCAGGTGCGCAAGGGCGTCGACGACGCGGAGAAGCTCGTGCACGACGGCAAGGCCGTCGACCTGGGCGAGCCGGTCAAGTACGTGGCGCCGATCGCGTTCAACGTCGTGGCCCTCGCAGGCGACCTCGTCGACGACGGCTCGGGCGAGACCGACGAAGACCAGAAGCTCCGTAACGAGTCGCGCAAGATCCTCGGACTGCCCGATCTCCTGGTGAGCGGGACGTGCGTGCGCGTGCCGGTGTTCACCGGGCACTCGCTGTCGATCAACGCCGAGTTCGACGAGGCGATCACGCCCGAGGAGGCTCGCGAGATCCTCGCGGGCGCCGCAGGCGTCCAGGTGGTCGACGTGCCCACTCCGCTGGACGCGGCGGGCGGCGACGTGTCGCTGGTCGGGCGCATCCGCCAGGATCCGGGCGCGCCCGAGGGCAAGGGCCTCGCGCTGTTCGTCTCGGGCGACAACCTGCGCAAGGGCGCCGCACTGAACACCGTGCAGATCGCCGAGCTGCTGGTCTGATCCGCTGATCTGACTGAGACGTCCGCGCCCGCCCTTCGGCAGGCGCGGACGTTCGTCTTTCACGGGTGCGCGCATGCGCGGGTGCGCGCGTCATCGCACAGTCGGTGGCCCCCGTTACACAAATGCGGCAACTGTGCACTAGATTGCTCACATGAGAAATTTTCGGGGAACTGTCTCACTTGATCGGTCGGGCTCCGGCCGTCGCTGGATTCGTACCGTGACCTCGGGCGTCGTCGCTGTGGTCGCGGCCGCCGGGCTCGTGTCCGTCGGCTCGACGGGCGCCGCCGACGCGGCACGGAACTTCTACCAGCCGCCGTCGTCGTTCGACTCCGCGCCCGGTTCGGTGATCCGCACTCAGGCGAGCCCGCTGCTCCTGCAGATCCCGGGGGTCAGGAACCAGTGGCCCGGGACCGCGACGCGTCTGATGTACACGTCCACGCTGCAGAGCGGGAAGCCCACGGCGGTCACCGGCACCGTCGTCGAGCCGACCGCGCCGTGGAAGGGCAAGGGCGTCCGCCCGACCGTCGTGATCGGCCCCGGAACCGTCGGCCAGGGTGACCAGTGCGCGGGTTCGAAGCTGATGAGCTTCCCCCTCGCGATCGACCCGGCCAAGCCGAGCATCGCCGTCAACTACACGGCGCTCGAGATGAACCTGATGC
>JASLJL010000203.1 GCA_030152405.1 Gordonia sp. (in: high G+C Gram-positive bacteria)
GGCGGCCACTCGTTGGTTCAGCCTTCCGAGATCGTCGACGAACTCTCTCGACGCGGGATCGGCCGGCACGACGCCTGCACCGATCTCGTTGGAGATCACGATGATCCGGCCTCGCGCCGCCGGAAGCAGGGCGAGGAGATCGTCGATCGCGCTGTCCCGGTGAGCGGGCCTGTTCGCGCCGTAATGGAGGTTGGCGAGCCACATCGTGAGACAGTCGACGATCACGACGGCGTCGTCCGCAGCGTGCGTTCGAACCGCCGCGGCCACGTCGTACGGTTCCTCCACCGTCGTCCAGTCCGACGGCCGGTCCGCACGATGGCGCGCGATGCGCGCAGCGGTCTCGTCGTCGCCTGCGATCGCGGTGGCGATCAGGATCACCCGCGCTCCGGAGTCGGCGACGCTCTGCGCCACGCTCGACGCGGCGTGCCGACTCTTGCCCGAACGCGCAGCGCCGATCAGGAAGTCACTGGTCACCGGATGTCGCGTCGTCGGTAGTCGATGAATCGGTACAGGGTTCCCGTTCGCGAGTACAGCCATTCGCCCGAGTCGGCGACCTCCCAGACGTCCAGGTCGATGGCGGGAGCGAAGGCGTCGGCGCCCTCGACGTGGACGTCGATCTCGGTGACGCGCAGACCGGTCGCGCGAGTCATCGCCGCCGCGTAGATCTCGCCGCCGCCGATCACCGCCGCGACGCCTCCGACCAGGCCGAGCGCGGCGTCGAGGCTCGTGACCACCTCCGCGCCGGGAGCGTCGAACGCCGGGTTTCGCGTGATGACGACGTTCCGGCGACCGGGCAGCGGCCGAAACGACGTCGGCAGCGACTCCCACGTCCTTCGGCCCATGATCACCGCGCCCGCTCCGGTCAACGCCTTGAACCGCGCCATGTCTTCGGGCACGCGCCACGGAATCGTCCCGGCTCGGCCGATGGCTCCGACCCGATCCTGGGCCCATACGAGTTCGACGGTCATCCTCGATCACCTCGTCCCGACGACGCGCGGACGGTGCGGATCAGGCCAACGAACACCGCGCCGACCATCACCGCGAATCCGACGCCGAGCACCGCACCGCCGCCGATCTCGTGGACCGCGAGGGCGATGCCCGCATAGATCAGGGAGACCCCGAATCCGACGAACACGAGCATGGTCTCGCCCTCCCGGTACAGGAGTTGGGCGTTCTGCTCGGTCACCCGGACCGGGAAGTTGAACAGGCGCGGCTTCGTCGAGAGCCACGGAATCACGGCGCCGATCACGGTGAAGATCGCCGCGAGGACGAGCACCGCCCACGCCGGACCGTAGGAGTCGGCTTCCATCGCGCCGCTGAAGTGGGTCGGCACCCGATCCGGGAGCGACGAGTAGGTCGCCAGCACAGCGATGGTGACGATCACCGTGATCCCGAGCCCGGCCCAGCGGAACACATTCGTGACGGGCCCGGTGCGGTAGTCGGGGGCGGGCCGCTCCCCCTTGTCGCGGAACACCATGATCAGACGGCGACCGGCGCTTTGATCGCCGGATGCGAGGTGTAGCCGACCACGGTGACATCGTCGAATTCGTAGTCGAAGATCGACGCCGCCTTGCGCAGGTCCAACGTCGGGTAGGCGAACGGCTCGCGCGAGAGCTGTTCGGTCACCTGCTCCACGTGATTGTCGTAGATGTGGCAGTCCCCGCCGGTCCACACGAAGTCGCCGACCTCGAGGCCCGCCTGCTGCGCCATCATGTGGGTGAGCAGCGCGTATGACGCGATGTTGAACGGCACCCCGAGGAACAGGTCGGCGCTGCGCTGATACAGCTGGCACGACAGCTTGCCGTCGGCGACGTAGAACTGGAAGAACGCGTGGCACGGAGGCAGCGCCATCTGCGGGATCTCGCCGACGTTCCACGCCGACACGATGTTCCGCCGGGAGTCGGGATTGCTCTTCAGCGTGTCCAGTGCGGCCTGGATCTGGTCGATGTGCTCACCCGAAGGCGTCGGCCAGTTGCGCCACTGCACGCCGTAGACCGGGCCGAGCTCACCGTCGGGGTCGGCCCACTCGTCCCAGATGGTGACGCCGTTCTCGTGGAGCCACCCGACGTTCGAATCGCCGCGCAGAAACCAGAGCAGTTCGTAGACGATCGACTTGAGATGGACCTTCTTCGTCGTGATGAGCGGGAAGCCCTCCGACAGGTCGAATCGCAGCTGATGGCCGAACACGCTGCGGGTGCCCGTCCCGGTACGGTCGGCCTTCGGCGTGCCGGTCTCCATGACCAGTCTCAGCAGGTCCTCGTACGGGGTGGGGATCGGCGCGCTCACGTTTCCGAGTGTAGCGATGCGACCCGGCCGACGTGATCCGCCCGTGTTCTGCAATCCGGCGCTTCGGGTACAGCCTGTGCCGCGCAGCAGTACGCTCCCCGAAGATCATCCGTCAGACGACGCGAGTGACGCGAATCGGAAAGCACCACAGTGACAGACTTCAAGGACACCGATACGACTGCCGGACGACGAACGTGGCTTCCCATGATCGGCTTGTTCTTCGCGCAGGTGTTGATGTCGTTCAACGTCGCGGCGCTGCCGGTGTCGCTGGGCGGCATGGCCGACACCTTCGACGTCCCGGTGACGACGGTGAGCTCCACGATCGTGGTCTACGGCCTCGCGGTCGCCGCGCTGGTGATGGTCGGCGCGAAGATCGGGCAACGGGTCGGCTGGTTGACCATCTTCCGCGCAGTGCTCGTGGTGTTCGCGTGCTCGTCGTTGTTGATGATCTTCTCGCGAACGGTCGCGTGGGTCATCGCGGGTCAGGCGCTCGCCGGCGCCGCCGCGGCCATCATCGTGCCCTCGCTGGTCGCTCTGATCGCTCAGAACTACGACGGTGAGCAGAAGGCGACGGCGATCGGATCCCTCGGATCGGCCCGAGCGATCTCCGGTTTCAGCGCCTTCTTCATCGGTGGCGCCCTCGGGACCTGGATCGGCTGGCAGCCGGTGTTCGTGATCGTCCTGGCCGTCGCCGTCCTCGTCTTCGCTCTCAGCTTCACGCTGACGTCCGAGCCCGGCGATCCCGGCGTCGACATCGACGTGATCGCGGCCGTCCTGATCGGCGTCGCCGTCGTGCTGCTGACGATGGGGTTCAACAACCTCAACGTCTGGGGTGTGTTCTTCGCCGACGACGCCGCACCGTTCTCGTTCGGCGGCGTGTCCCCCGCCCCGGTCATGGTGGTGGTCGGACTCGTGGTCGGCCAGTGCTTCTTCCTGTGGACTCGACGCCGCATGGCGACCGGTCGCGTTCCTCTCGTCGACCTGTCGATTCTGCACAGTCCGCGCGAACGTGCAGCCGTCTACGCGATGTTCGTGATCGTCGCGATGGAGGCCGCGGTCAACTTCACCATCCCGGTGTACACGCAGGTGGTTCAAGGGCGGACCCCGTTCGACACCGCCATCGCGATGATCCCGTTCAACCTGACCGTCTTCGTCACCGCGACGCTCGTGGTCCGCGTCTACTCGCGGTTCACGCCGAGGCAGATCGGTGTGTTCGCGTTCGGGCTCACCACCGCCGCCCTCATCTGGCTGGCGTTCGTCGTCAACAACAACTGGGAGTCGTTGCCAACGATCGTCGGGCTGATCGCCTTCGGCATCGGTCAGGGCGCGTTGGTCACGCTGGTGTTCAACGTTCTCGTCACCTCCGCTCCGACGCGCCTGGCGGGCGACGTCGGGTCGATCCGCGGAGCGACGCAGAATCTCGCCTCCGCGATCGGCACTGCGGTGATGGGCGCACTGCTCGTACAGTTGCTGAGCTTCGGAGTGCTCTCCGCCGTGGACGAGCACCCGAAGCTCCCCGAGTCTCTTGTCGCCCAGGTCGATCTGGACAACGTCAACTTCACCACCAACGACGATCTGCGCACCGTGCTGGCGCGGACCGACGCGACGCCGGCCCAGGTCGAGGCAGCCGTGGCGTTGAACGAGGACGCCCGTCTAGACACGCTGCGGTACGGGTTCTGGATTCTGGCGGGCATCTCCCTGCTGGCTCTCGTCCCGGCCCGCCGTCTGCCGGACTACCGGCCCGACGACGCCCGGTCCGACGAACTCGACCGGGACGCGGTGACCGAGGACTGACCGGCCCGGGTTTAGTCCATGAGTCCCGCCGCGATCGTCGCGCCGAGTTCCCAGCAGGCGTCGAGGTCGGCCTTCGTCGGTTTGCCGGACACGATGACGTCGGAGCTCGACTGGACCCAGCCGAGTCCCCCCGCGATGGAATGGACGCTGCGTTCGGCTCCTTCGGTGCCGACGTTGCCGTGCATGAACAAGCCGTACGGCCTGCCGGTCGTGGAGTCGAGGATCGGGTAGTAGCAGGTGTCGAATGCGTGCTTGAGCGCACCGCTCATGTATCCGAGGTTCGCCGGGGTGCCCAGGAGGTAACCGTCGGCGTCGAGCATCTCGGCCGGCGACACCGACAGCGCGGCACGCCGCACCACCTCGACGCCGACGATCTCGGAGTCGGTCGCACCCGCCACGACGGCCTCGAACATCTCCTGGCAGTGCGGCGACGGCGTGTGGTGGACGATCAACAATCGGGCCATGTCGTCACCCTGCCACACGACAGTCGGTTCAGCTCCGGGCTGCGCGGTACTGGCCCGCGGCGCGCTTCATCATCTCGCGTGCACGGGAGCGATCGCCCGCGTAGTCGTAGGCGCGGGCGATCCGGTAGGTGCGGACCCAGTCGGAGGGGTCCGCTTCCCACTCGTCCTTGACCTGGGCGAACAGCTCGTCGGCGGCGTCGCGTTCGATGCGGCCCGACGCGCGACGCGGCAGTTCGTCGACGTCGAGCTCACGACCGAGGTCGGCGACGTCGGCCGCCATCCGCTGGTGTTCGATACCCGACTTGAGCGTCGCGACGATCATCCACACGCCGAGCAGCGGCAGGATGATCACTCCGACACCCAAGCCGATCGAGACCGGAGTCCCCTCCCCGATCAGGTTCACCGCCATGCGTCCGAGGATCACGAAGTAGACGCACATCGCGACGACGAGGAAGCCGATCATCAGGACGATCGGCCGGGAGTCGGGTTTACGTGCAGACACGCGTCACAGATCCATCAGGTGCTCGAGGCCGACGGTGAGACCGGGACGCGAACCGATCTC
>JASLJL010000393.1 GCA_030152405.1 Gordonia sp. (in: high G+C Gram-positive bacteria)
CCTGAGTTTCGGGACTGTTCCCTCGAGATCCGTTCATTCATCGCGGTCCGCTGGCATTCTGACCGTGGACCGCGATGAACGTACCGATCTTGGGAGCGCTACCGCGCCGGACAGGCAGTCAGCGACGGAGTTCGTTCACGACGGCGTCGTTGAACTCGCTCCACAACGGTTTCGCCCACGCGCCGAAGGGGCGATCTGTCAGAACCACACAAGCAGCGCCGAGAACCGGGTCCACCCACAGGAACGTGCCGGCTTGACCGAAGTGGCCGAACGTCCTCGGCGAGTTCTCCGGGCCGGTCCAATGCGGCGTCTTCGCGCCCCGGATCTCGAAGCCCAGGCCCCAATCGCAAGGCCGGTGCTTTCCGTATCCGGGGACGAATCCGTCGAGGCCGGGAAACTGCACCGTCGCTGCGGCAGCTGCGGTCGCCGGATCGAGCAGCCTGGGCGTCAGCAGATCGCCCGCGAAACGCCCGAGGTCGTCCACCGTCGACCGAGCTCCATGCCCGGCCGGGCCGGCGAGCGCGGTCGACGTCATGCCGAGCGGTGCGCAGACGGCTTCGTCGAGGTAATCCTCGAAAGCGATGTCGGTGCGCGCTGTCACCAGTTCCGCGAGCGCTTCGAAACCCGCGCTGGAGTAGATGCGCTGCTCCCCCGGTCCCGCTTGCGGCTCACGCGAGTCGAACGCCATGCCGGACGCGTGCGATAGGAGATGTCGGACGGTCGCACCGGGCGGGCCGGCGGGCGTCGACAGGTCTACCGCCTCCTCGTCGACGGCCACCAGGACGGCCTGCGCGACGAGGAGTTTCGTCACCGACGCCAGTTCGTACACTCGAGCGGTGTCGCCGGACGACGCGATCACGCCGTCGGACGTGATGATCGCGCCTGCCGCGTTGTCGACCGGCCACTCCGACAGCTGGTTCAGCACACTCACGCGTACGACGCTACGCGGCGGGCTTCCGGGAGGTCGAGGCGACGGTCGGCGACGGCTCGCCCTCATGCGACTCCGACTCCGGCTTCGCCGCCGGGTCCTTCACCTCGGGAGTGCCCGACGTCTCGGTGTACTGGTCGTCGTCGAGCGTCGACGTCACATCGTCCACCCCGCCCAGCACGCGGTCCACGTCGGCTGTGCTGTAGCCGCAGTTGTTCGTCGCCTCGGACACCCACTTCTTCGTGAGGCGCGGAATGCCGCCCTCATGGGCTTCGGCGACCGTGGTGTGCTGCTTCTCCTTGCTCGAACGACGCAGGTCCGGGACGTCCTCGCAGACGTGGAAGGCAGAGCCGCCCTTGACCCAGACGACCTCGTCCTTGCCGGTCAGCTCCTTCACGACGTTGGTCTCGACGCTGTACTGCTCCACCGACGGCGGATTCCAGTCGGCGCTGGCCAGTCCGACGGCCGCGGCGATCACGATGGCGATGCCGCCTGCGATGCCCTTCTGCTTGCCGTCCATGTCCTTGTTCAGGAAGATCATCACGATCAGCGGCAGGAACGCGATCACCGTGATGATCACGCCGAGCTGGTTCTGCACGAAGAAGCGGACGGTGTCTTTGCGCGACGCCGGATCGAAACGGTTCGCCTTCTTCCAGAGCAGCGAGCCGCCGAGCGCGAATGCGCCGATCGCGACGATCAGAACGATGAGGAGCCACATCGTGATCGGGTCCTGACGGAGTACCCAGAAGATGGTGAAGAGCTCACCGCCGATGGCGATCGCCCACAGCACCGCGGCGATGATGCGGAAAGTCAGCGCCTTCGACTTCGCCTCGGGCGACGCCGTCCACGAGCCGCCGCTCGTCGTCTGCTGCTCGGCGATCTCGGCGCCCCGCTTGGCTCGTGAGCTCCGACTGTTCTCCGCCATCTGACTTTCTCCTTCTCGACTCCGCTCGCAGAGCGGATGGGGATGCCCGACCCTGCTCTTCGAGCGGCGTCGCGAAGCAAGAATAATGCAGATGCGCTGCGAAAACGCGTGAGGCCCGCCGACCGGAGTCGACGGGCCTCACACAAACTTCGCGACGATCAGTGATCGGCGTCGGTGTATCGGATGACGCCGCGGATATTGCGGCCCTCCAGCATGTCGGTGTAACCCTCGTTGATCTGGTCGAGCGTGTACTCGCGGGTGATCATGTCCGCGATGTTCAGCTTGCCGATCTTGTACATCGAGAGCAGCAGCGGGATGTCGAGCTTCGGGTTGGCGCCGCCGAAGATCGAGCCCTGCAGGTTCTTCTGCAGCAGCGTCAGCATCGACAGGTTCAGCGTCACCTGGTTGTCCATCATGTTGCCCATGCCGGTGAGGACGCAGGTGCCGTTCTTCGCGGTGATCGACAGCCACGTGTCGACGTCCTTGCCGAAGACCTCGCCGACCGTCACGATGACCTTCTGGCACATGCCCCACTCGGTGGAGTTGCCGATCTCGTTCATCGCCTCTTCGACGGTGGCGAACGCCTGGGTCGCACCGAACTTGAGGGCCTGCTCGCGCTTCCACTCCACCGGATCGATGGCGAAGACGTTGCGTGCTCCGGCGATGACGGCGCCCTGCAGCGCCGCGGTGCCGACGCCGCCGACGCCGATGATCGCCACGTCTTCGCCCGGACGGACGTCGCCGCTGCGGGTGGACGAGCCGTAACCGGTCGGGATGCCGCAGCCGCACAGGGCGGCGACCTCGAACGGGATGTCCTTGTCGATCTTCACCGCGGAGGCCTCGTGGACCACCATGTACGGCGAGAAGGTGCCGAGCAGGGTCATCGGGTAGACGGGCTGGCCGTCGGTGGTGTGGATGCGGAACGTGTGGTCGGACACGGCCTCGCCCTGCAGCAGCATCGCGCCGAAGTCGCAGAGATTGGCGACGCCCGCCTTACAGGACTTGCACTTGCCACACGACGGGATGAACGACAGCACGACGTGGTCGCCCACCTCGAAGTCGGTGACACCCTCGCCGAGCGCCTCGACGACACCAGCACCCTCGTGGCCGCCGAGAATCGGGAAGCCGCCCATCGGGATGCCGCCGGTCATCAGGTGGTGGTCCGAGTGGCACATGCCCGCGGCCTCCATCCGGATCCGGATCTCGTGCGCCTTCGGGTCGCCGATCTCGATCTCTTCGATCTGCCACGGCTGGTTCAGCTCCCGCAGGAGTGCGCCCTTCGTCTTCACCTTCACAACCTCACTTCGAACTGATGAGTAGGACACGCGTGTCGCGTCGCGCGTCGATCGCGCTTCGCTTGTGAGCGTAGTCATATGAGACGAAAATTGGAACACGTTTCAGTGGTGTTTCTGAAACGTGTTCCAATTTTGCTGTTCAGGCGACCGGGGTCAGCTCTTGAGGCCCGCGTCCTTGCTGCCGTACGCCTCACGCAGGCCCGGCTTCACCACTTTGCCGCCCGCGTTTCGCGGCAGCTCGTCCACGACGACGATGTCCTTCGGGTGCTTGAAACGGGCGAGATTGTCGTTGAGGAAAGGCTCGAGCTCCTCGATGGTCAGCTCGTCGACGCCCTCGGCGAGCACCACGACGCCGACCGGCACCTCACCCCACTTGTCGTGGGCGCGACCGATGACCGCCGCTTCCAGGATTTTCGGGTGCGAGTACAGGACGTTCTCCACCTCGGCGCAGTAGATG
The DNA here is from genome assembly GCA_030152405.1 of Gordonia sp. (in: high G+C Gram-positive bacteria). Classification (GTDB taxonomy): domain Bacteria; phylum Actinomycetota; class Actinomycetes; order Mycobacteriales; family Mycobacteriaceae; genus Gordonia. The sequence continues at coordinate 3,606 of JASLJL010000393.1, forward strand.
TTCTCACCGCCGGAGATGATCATGTCCTTGGCGCGGTCGACGACGAACAGGAAGCCCTCCTCGTCGGCGCGCACGAGGTCGCCCGAATGGAACCAGCCCCCGCGGAACGCATCCGCGGTGCCCTGCGGGTTCTGCCAGTAGCCCGCCATCAGGTTCGCGCCTCGATACACGATCTCGCCC
>JASLJL010000366.1 GCA_030152405.1 Gordonia sp. (in: high G+C Gram-positive bacteria)
TCGTGCCCTCGCGGACGCTCTCGCGCGCCTGTCCCCCACCGAACGAGCCACCGTCGACGACGGCCTGCGTCTGCTGTCCGACGCGTTCACCGCCGACTCCGAGGAGAATCGCGCATGACCTCAGCCACGTCCTCCGCCACCACTGACGAAGCCGACCCGCACTACAAGTGGATCGCCCTCTCGAACACGACGCTCGGAATGCTGATCGCCACGATCAACAGCTCGATCGTCCTGATCGCCCTGCCCGACATCTTCAAGGGCATCAACCTGAACCCGCTCGAACCGTCCAACACCAGCTACCTGCTGTGGATGATGATGGGCTTCCTCGTGGTCACCGCAGTCCTCGTGGTCAGCTTCGGCAGGCTCGGCGACATGTACGGGCGTGCCCGGATGTACAACATGGGTTTCGCCGTCTTCACGATCTCGTCGATCTTCCTCGCGATCACCTGGTTCGACGGGCCGGCCGCCGCGATCTGGTTGATCGCCTGGCGTGTGGTCCAAGGCGTGGGCGGTGCGTTCCTGATGGCCAACTCGTCGGCGATCCTGACCGACGCCTTCCCCGCACACCAGCGAGGACTGGCGATGGGCATCAACGGCGTCGCCGCCATCGCGGGCTCGTTCCTCGGCCTGCTGATCGGCGGTGTCCTCGCACCGATCCAGTGGCACTACATCTTCCTCGTCTCCGTCCCGTTCGGCGTGGTCGGCACGGTCTGGGCTTACCTCAAACTCCGTGACACCGGTGTTCGGACGACCGCTCGCATGGACTGGTGGGGCAACCTGACCTTCGCCGTCGGTCTCATCGCGATCCTCATCGCGATCACCTACGGCATCCAGCCCTACGGCGACTCCGACATGGGATGGACCAACCCGTGGGTCCTGACCGGTCTCATCGGAGGCCTCGCGGTGCTGGCGGTGTTCCTCTGGATCGAGACCCGCGTCGAGAGTCCGCTGTTCGACCTCAGCCTGTTCAAGAGCCGCTCGTTCAGCGCGGGCAACGCGGCCAACCTGATGGCGTCCATCGGACGCGGCGGCCTGCAGTTCATCCTGATCATCTGGCTGCAGGGCATCTGGCTTCCCCAGCACGGCTACGACTACTCGCAGACTCCGCTGTGGGCGGGCATCTACATGGTCCCGATGACGATCGGCTTCCTGCTCGTCGCCCCGGTGTCGGGTGCGCTGTCCGACCGCCTCGGCACCAAGTGGTTCACCACCCTCGGCATGGCGATCACCGCGGGCACCTTCGTCGCCCTGATCGCGCTGCCCGTCGACTTCGCCTACCCGTGGTTCGCAGTGATCCTGCTGATCAACGGCGTCGGAATGGGTCTGTTCGCCTCACCCAACCGCGCCGAGGTGATGAACTCGCTGCCCGCCCACGCACGCGGATCGGGCGCCGGCATGATGACGACGTTCCAGAACGCCGCGATGGTCCTCTCGATCGGCGTGTTCTTCTCGCTGATGATCGCAGGTCTGAGCAAGCACCTTCCGGACGCGATGTACTCCGGGCTCACCGAGAACGGGCTGTCGCCCGAGCAGGCCGATCACATCGCGAATCTGCCGACCGTGGGCGTGCTGTTCGCGGCGTTCCTCGGCTACAACCCCATCAAGGAACTCCTCGGAAGCACAGGCGGTGATCTGCCCGGAGTCGACGTCGCACACCTCACCGGCCTCGACTTCTTCCCTCACCTCATCTCCGATCCGTTCGCGGACGGCCTCGCGGCGGCGTTCACCTTCGCGCTCGTGTGCTGCGTCCTCGGAGCCGTCTTCTCACTGTTCACCGACTCCAAGCCGTCCGCACCCGACGCGGTCGACGTCGGCGAACGCCATCATGAATCGGTCGGCGAGGAACTGGCCGCCACGGCCGCATCCGCGAGCGGTGAGGCGCCGTCGGAACTCATCGAATGATCGCGTGGCGCCTGGCCGGCGTCAGCCCGCGCTGACGTACTCGGCCAGGTGCTGCCCGGTGAGCGTTCCCGCATCGGCGATCAACGCAGCGGGAGTGCCCTCGAAGACCACTCGGCCGCCGTCCTGACCGGCACCGGGTCCGATGTCGATGATCCAGTCGGCGTGCGCCATGACGGCCTGGTGGTGCTCGATCACGATCACCGACTTCCCGGCGTCGACGAGGCGGTCGAGCAGACCGAGCAACTGATCGACGTCGGCGAGATGCAGTCCGGTCGTCGGCTCGTCGAGCACGTACGTCGTGGCCTTCTCGGCCATCGCCGTCGCGAGCTTGATCCGCTGGCGCTCTCCACCCGACAGCGTCGTCAGCGGCTGGCCGAGCGTGAGATAGCCGAGTCCCACATCCGCCAGACGGGCCAGGATCTTCTGCGCCGCAGGCGTTCTGGCCTCCCCTTCGGAGACGTACTCCAGTGCTTCGTCCACCGACATGGCCAGCACTTCGCTGATGTCTCGGCCGGCGAGACGGTACTCGAGGACGTCCGCGTTGAACCGCTTGCCCTGGCAGTCGTCGCACGGCGTGGCGACCCCGGCCATGGTCGCGAGATCGGTGTAGATCACCCCGGCGCCCTTGCATGCGGGGCAGGCGCCCTCGGAGTTCGCACTGAAGAGGGCGGGCTTGACCCCGTTGGCCTTGGCGAAGGCCTTCCGCAGCGGTTCGAGCAGCCCGGTGTACGTGGCCGGATTGCTGCGACGCGACCCGCGGATCGCGGTCTGATCGATCGTGACGACGTCCGCGCCCGACGGCATCGACCCGTGGATCAGTGAACTCTTGCCCGACCCTGCCACGCCGGTGATCACCACAAGCACTCCGAGCGGGACGTCGACGTCCACGTCACGCAGATTGTTGGTGGACGCTCCGCGGATCTCGATCTGTCCGGACGGTGACCGGAACTCCGGCTTCACCGCGCTGCGGTACCCGAGATGCCTGCCGGTCAGGGTGTCGCCGTCGCGCAGACCGTCGACGGTGCCCTCGAAGCAGATCTCGCCTCCGTTCGATCCGGCCCGCGGCCCGAGATCGACGACGTGATCGGCGATGGCGATGGTCTCGGGCTTCTGCTCGACCACGAGCACCGTGTTGCCCTTGTCGCGCAGTCGGAGCAGCAGATCGTTCATCCGCGCGATGTCGTGCGGGTGGAGCCCGATCGTCGGCTCGTCGAACACGTAGGTGACGTCGGTGAGCGCCGAACCGAGGTGACGGATCATCTTGGTGCGCTGCGCCTCACCGCCCGACAGGGTTCCGGTGGGCCGCTCGAGGGCGAGGTAGCCGAGGCCGATCTCGACGAAGGACTCGAGAGTGGCGCTCAGCTTCTCCAGCAGCGGCGCCACGCTCGGCTCGTCGAGGCCCGCGACCCACACGGCGAGGTCGGAGATCTGCATCCGGCAGGCGTCGGCGATGCTCACTCCGTCGATCCGCGAGTTCCGGGCGTGCTCGGCCAGTCGGGTGCCGTCGCACTCGGGACAGGTGTCCGCGGTGACCGCGCGTTCTATGAAGGCCCGAACGTGCGGCTGGACCGAATCGATGTCCTTCGACAGCATCGACTTGGTGATGCGCGGGATCAGCCCCTCGTACGTGATGTTGATGCCGTCGACCTTGATCTTGACGGCCTCCTTGTACAGAAGGTCGTCCAGCTCGCGCTTGGTGAACGACTTGATCGGCTTGTCGGCGTCGAAGAACCCCGACCCGCCGTACACGCGGCCGTACCATCCGTCCGAACTGAAACCCGGGATGGTGATGGCGCCCTCGTTCAGGGACTTCTCCGCGTCGTAGATCTGTGTCAGATCGATGTCGGAGACCGTTCCCATGCCTTCACATCGCGGGCACATGCCGCCGAGGCGCTCGAAGGTGGCCCTCGACGCCTTCTTGTCGCCGACCTTGATCGCGCCGCTCCCGCTGACTGTCGGCACGTTGAACGAGCAGGCGTTCGCCAGTGCCGCCCTGGGTTCGCCCAAGCGACTGAACAGGCTCCGCAGCATGGCGTTGGCGTCGGTGACGGTCCCGAGCGTCGAGCGCGGGTTCGCGCCGAG
>JASLJL010000390.1 GCA_030152405.1 Gordonia sp. (in: high G+C Gram-positive bacteria)
ATCTGGCCGCCGCTCGACGTCTCGCGCGAGCGGCGGCCAGATGTACATGATGATGCGGTTGGTGTTGAAGCGCTTGCCGCGGGGACGCTGCGCCTGTGCCGTCCGGATCGTGTCGATACAGGTGGCGAACGTGGTCTCGGCGGTCGGAAGAGTCAGCAGACCGTCGTCGTCGGTGACCGCCGTCAGGTCGCGGATCTGCGCGAAGGCGATCAGGCGGTCGTCGGCCGCGTTGGCCTTGGCGACGCAGCGGAACAGGTACACCTCTTCGTCGTCCGACGACGGGAGGCGAGTGAGGTCGAACTTGCGGAGGCGCTCCATCTGCATCCGCCGCGCGATGTGCGGGTGCAGTCCACGGATCAGTCGGTCCTCGGCGAGTCCGGTGGCCGCCGGGCGGAACGTGAAGTGGTGATGCATGGCGCCGCCGAGTCCGGCGACCGTCACGGTGATGCGGCGGACCCGCTCCGGGAGCACCTGGAGGCTGATGACCTCGTACAAGGCGGTGGCGAGACCGTCGAAGTCGTCGGGCTGGTCTTCCCAGCGGACGTACACGTCGGCGTCGACGGCGGGCGTCTTCGCCGACAGCTCCGCGAGACCGGCGAGGGCGGTCGGCAAGTTCTCGAAGCTCGTCGCGATCGACGCGAGCGACGACCCGTCGCGCTCGGCGACGACGAACGTGCACCCGCCGTCGCGATGCGACCGCACATCGGTGAGTCCCTTGTTGCCGTAGTAGCGGCGGGTGAGGACCTCGAGCATCACGGCGTCGTCGAGGTCGTCCTCCCGCAGGCGTTCGGACAGGATGCTGACCAGCGGAACCGTGCTGCGGACCATCTCGGACACTCGCTCGGCGCGGTCGGCCGCGTCCGGGTTCGCGTCGAGGTGAGCGAGATCGGCGCGGACCTTCGCGTAGACGGCTTGCCGGTCTTCGAGCAGGTGCGGCTGGCCGTACCAGGTGAAGAGGACGCCGCGCGCCAGGTCGGCGACAGCCGGGAACCGCACCTGCGTCGCGTCGACGAGGCGCTCCAGGGCGCGTCCGACGGTCTCGACGTTGTCGGACGGCGCGGCGGGCTCGGGTGCGGACTCGGTGAGCCACGTGCGCAGGACGGTGGTGATCACCGGGACGGTGTCCGCGGGACGCTGCATCGCCAGGAAGATTCGGAACACCGCCTCCTCGAGGTCGGGGGTCCGTTCGAGATCGTCGACACCGTAGTGGCCGAGCGCGTACGACAGCTTCTTCTGGAACCGCTCCGGCACGCCCGCGACGTCCACGTCGAGGCTCTGCAGGTAGGTGTGGAAGTTCTCGCGTGCGCTGTGCACACGATCGTCGCTGCCGCCCGCATCGGACGGACGACGTTCGCTGAGTGCCGCGATGTCGGCGAAGACCGTGATCAGCTCCGACTCGCCGTCCTGCGGCACGTAGCCGGACGCGGTGGCGGCGGCACGCGCGGCGAGGTAATCCGAGAGCACTCGGCTGTTGTCGTCCGGGTCCACGTCGAAGCCGAGCAGCAGGCTGCGCAGTTCTTCCAGTCCGCGGCCGAGGAGTTCGTCGGTGTCGACGGGCTCGGGCGACGCGGGCAGGTCGATGACGGCGTTGCTGCCGGAGTCGGCGGCTGCGGTGTCGTCGTCCTGCAGCGGCTCGAGGCGCAGCAGCGGCGCACCCGTCTCCACCTGGGTTCCGACGGACACCGCGCACTCCTTGAGGCGGGCCTTGAACGGCGCGCGGAGCACCGTCTCCATCTTCATCGACTCGAGGACGAGCACCGGATCTCCGGCCTCGACTTCGGCGCCGACCTCGAGCGGTGTCGCGATGACCAGCGCGGGAGCGGGGGAGCGGACCACGCCGCCCTCGTCCCGGCTGACACGGTGCGTCACGCCGTCGACGTCGACGAGGTGGGTGGGGCCGTGAGTGTCGGTGAGGAGTCGGTATCGGACGCCGTCGACGGTCATCTGTCCTGCATGCGTGTCGAACCGCTCGATCGCGACGTCGACGGTGCGGACGTCGTCGCCGGCCTCGACGACCACCCGGAAACGGTGGGCGCCGACACGTGCGACGCGCACGCGGTATGCGGCGCCGCGCAGCTTGAAGTCGAGGGGCCGTCCGCTCTCGTGGTGGACCTGGGGGCGTCCGCCCGCGGCGGTCACCAGCAGGCGCGTCCGCTCGGCGGTCTCCTCTTCCTCGTAGGCGTCGATCGCGGCAGCCGCGAGAGCGACGGTCGAGTGACGGTGCGACACGAGGCGACCCTCTTCGCGGACGCGGTCGATCCAGCCGGTGTCGGCCGACGCGTCGAGCACCTCGGGCTGCACGAGCAGATCGAGGACGAAGCTCTTGTTGGTGGCGCCGCCTTCGATGATGACGCCCGTGCGACTCATGGCACGACGCAGGCGTCCGAGCGCCTCGTCGCGGTTGCGGCCGTAGGCGATCACCTTCGCGATCATCGAGTCGAAGTCGGCGGGGATCGTGTCGCCCTCGCTGACGCCGGTGTCGACGCGGATGCCGGGGCCGGTGGGCAGGTCGAGACGGGCGATGCGGCCCGGCGCAGGCGCGAAGTCGCGATCGGGGTCCTCGGCGTTCAACCGCGCCTCGATGGCGTGTCCGCGTTCGACGGGCTTCTCGCCTTCGAGCTTGCCGCCCGCTGCGACGTGGAGCTGGGCACGAACGAGATCGAAGCTGTTGGTCAGTTCGGTGATCGGGTGCTCCACCTGCAGGCGGGTGTTGACCTCGAGGAACGCGAACAGCTTCTCACCGGGGTGATAGAGGAACTCGACGGTTGCTGCGCCGCGGTAGCCGACGGCGTTCGCCAGGCGTTCGGCGGACGCCTTGACCTCGTCGGCCTGTTCGGGGGAGAGCACCGGCGACGCCGACTCCTCGATCACCTTCTGGTTGCGGCGCTGGACGGAGCAGTCGCGGACGCCGAGCGCCCAGGCGGTGCCCTGTCCGTCGGCGATCACCTGGACCTCGACGTGGCGGGCGTCGGTGACCAGCTTCTCCAGGAAGACGGTGCCGCTGCCGAACGCCCGCTCGGCCTCGTCCCTGGTGCGCTGGTAGGCCTCGGAGAGCTCGGCGCCGGAGGCGACCTTCCGGATGCCGCGACCGCCGCCGCCGGCGGTGGCCTTGAG
>JASLJL010000452.1 GCA_030152405.1 Gordonia sp. (in: high G+C Gram-positive bacteria)
GCCGTCGACTGTCTCCGGTCTTCTCGGTGGCACTCTGACGGAATGACAGAAAATTATGAGGCGCTCGTGAAGACCGCCACCGGTCTCGACGCACTTCTCGGATTCGTCGTCGAAGAGGCGACCGGAGAAGGCGTGCGCGGAACTCTCACGGTGCGGTCGGATCACCATCAGCCATTCGGAATCGTCCACGGCGGCACCTACTGTGCCCTCGCCGAGACCGCCGCGAGCGTCAGTGCCTTCTGCTGGCTTCAGGAGGCGGGCATCGGGGGAACCGCCGTCGGTGTCAACAATTCGACTGATTTCCTTCGGTCCGTTTCCGAAGGCGTGATCACCGTGGTCGCCACCGCGATTCATCGTGGCCGACGGCAGCAGCTGTGGCTCATCGACATGACCGATGAACAGGGACGACTCCTCGCGCAGTCGAAGGTGCGCATGCAGAACATCGCGGCCTGACGGTCCGCTGACTGTCGTCCGTTCGACCCATGAGCGGATGGTGCACGACTCCATCGGTCCGTTTTCGTGCGGCCACGACCTGTTACGGTCTAACGGCACTTATCAACGGAGCGCTTGCGAAGGGGAGTCGTGTCTAAGAATGTGAGCACTACCGAGAGACCGAGACGGGACTGGGTCGTCTTCTCCGTCACGGCCGCATTCTCGATAGGTTTCGTCGTCTGGGGTTTCGTCGACAAGGAAAGCCTGGCGACGATCTCGGCAAGCGCCAAAGACGGGGTGATCACCAACCTCGGATGGTTGTTCGTCATCGCGTCCACGGGTTTCGTGATCTTCGTGATCTGGCTGGCGTTGAGCAGGTTCGGTCGCATTCCGTTGGGCGGCGACGACGATCGCCCGGAGTTCCGCACGAGCTCGTGGATCGCCATGATGTTCAGTGCCGGCATGGGCATCGGCCTCATGTTCTTCGGCGTGGCCGAGCCGCTGACCTACTACGTGTCCCCGCCGCCGGGCACCGTCGACCCGGAGACCGTCGAGGCGTTCAAGACGGCGATGGCAACCACGATGTTCCACTGGGGACTACACCCGTGGGCCATCTACGCGGTCGTCGGCCTGGCCATCGGCTACGGCATGTACCGCAAGGGGCGCTCCCAGCTGCTGTCGGCGGCGTTCACCTCGTTGTTCGGTGATCGCGCGAACGGCATCGGCGGCAAGATCATCGACATCCTGGCGATCTTCGCGACATTGTTCGGCTCGGCCGCATCGCTCGGTCTCGGCGCTCTCCAGATCGGTGACGGTCTCAAGTTCGCCGGCTGGGTCGGAGAGGTCGGCACGCCGGTTCTGATCATCATCATCGGTGTCTTGACCTGCTGCTTCATCCTCTCCGCGGTGTCCGGCATCGCTCGAGGGATTCAGTGGCTCTCGAACATCAACATGGTGCTCGCCCTGGCGCTCGCCGTGTTCGTCTTCGTCGCCGGTCCGACCCTGCTGATTCTGAACCTCCTGCCGAGTGCGCTGGGCGACTACGCGCAGGACTTCGTCTCGATGAGCAGCCGTACCAACGCGGACGGCGACGCCCAACTCGCCGAGTGGCTCTCGACGTGGACGATCTTCTACTGGGCCTGGTGGATCTCGTGGACCCCCTTCGTCGGCCTGTTCATCGCGCGCATCAGCCGTGGCCGCACCATCCGTCAGTTCGTCAGCGGTGTGCTGTTCGTTCCGATGCTGGTGAGCCTGGTGTGGTTCGCGGTGTTCGGTGGCGCAGCGATCAACCGACAACACGAAGTCGGCGACATGGCGACCGACGGGAAGGTCGACTCGACGGGGGCGCTCTTCAACCTCCTCGACACCATGCCGTGGGCCGGAGTCACCACCGTCGTCGTGATGCTGCTCGTCGCGATCTTCTTCGTGTCCGGAGCCGATGCGGCGTCGATCGTGATGGGATCGCTCTCCGAGCGTGGTGTGCACGAACCGCAGAAGCCGACCGTCATCTTCTGGGGCGCGCTCACCGGAGCGGTCGCCGCGATCATGCTGTGGATCGGCGACGGCGGCGACACCGCGCTCACCGGCCTGCAGAACATCACCATCGTCGCGTCGGTGCCGTTCGTCCTGGTGATGATCGTCCTCTGCTTCGCCCTCTACAAGGACCTCAGCAACGACCGGATCGTCGCGGTCAGCGACCGCAGCACCCTCCTCGTGGAACGCGCAGTCGCGATCGGCGAGGACAGCTACGGCGACAACTTCGATCTCGTCACCCGCTACAGCGAGTCGGGCACCGAGCCGGTGATCCACTCGGACACCTCGGACGCCGCCGACGCGGAGCCGGTCGAGGTCGACGGGACCGACGTCCCGGAGTCGGGCGGCGACGCTCAGCCTGCGGACGCCCGCGACTGACACTCCGTCTGCACGAGAACGCCCGCCCTCCGAGACCGGAGGGCGGGCGTTCTCGTTACGGGGCCCTGTTCGTCGAGCGGAGCCGAGACTCAGCCCGCCGAGGAGTTGCGGTCCTCGAGGTCCTTCTTGGCCTTCGCGCGTTCGTGGTCGGCGAGCCGGAGGCGTTCGAGGTACGACAACTCGGTGAGCGCGTGGCGGGCGTACACCTGCTGCTCGGTCACCGCCAGCTGCGTGCGGCCACGCGTGCTGAACGCGAAGAACCAGTTCACGAACGTGTTCACGCGGTTGCGGAAGCCGACGATGTAGATCAGGTGGAGGAACAGCCAGCCGAGCCACGCGAAGTAGCCCTCGGTCTCGAACTTCTTCTTGGTGCCCGGGATCGGCACCTGCATGACGGCGCTGAAGCGGGAGATCGTCGCCATCGAGCCCTTGTCGAAGTAGCTGAACGGCTTGCGCTGGTCCGGGGTGTGTCCCTTCAGCGATGCACGGATGGCGTCGGCGGCGTAGCGTCCGCCCTGGATCGCACCCTGAGCCACGCCGGGGACTCCATCGACGGCCATCATGTCGCCGACCACGAACACGTTCGAGTGTCCGGGGATGGTCAGGTCCGGTCCCACCTTCACGCGCCCTGCGCGGTCGAGCTCGGTGTCGGACTGCTCGGCGAGGATCTTGCCGAGCGAGCTGGCCTGAACGCCTGCCGACCACACCTTGCACTGGCTGTGAATGGTGCCGATCTCCCCGTCCGGGTACTTCACGGTGAGGCTGTCGTCGTCGATGTCGGTGACCATCGCACCGAGGCGGACGTCGACACCGAGCTTCTCCAGTCGAGCCTTCGCCTTCTGACCGAGCTTCTCGCCGAACGGCGGGAGGACGGCGGGAGCGGCGTCGAGCAGGATCACCTTGGCCTTGGTCGGATCGATCTTCCGGAACGCGCCCTTGAGCGTCTTGTCGCTCATCTCGGCGATCTGCCCGGCCATCTCCACGCCGGTCGGGCCCGCGCCGACGACGACGAACGTCATCAGCATCTCCTGCTCGGCGGGATCGTCGGACAACTCGGCCTGTTCGAACGCACCGAGGATGCGTCCGCGGAGTTCGAGAGCGTTGTCGATGGTCTTCATGCCCGGCGCGTACTCGGCGAAATGATCGTTGCCGAAGTACGACTGGTCGGCGCCGGCCGCGATGATCAGGTCGTCGTACGGTGTCTCGGTGGTCCGCTCGAGCAACTGCGACCGCACGACCTGCTTGTCGAGATCGATGTCGAAGACCTCGCCGAGGATCACGTTCGCGTTCCGCTGGTCACGCAGGATCACGCGGGTGGCGGGTGCGATCTCGCCCTCCGCGATGATGCCGGTCGCCACCTGGTACAGCATCGGCTGGAACAGGTGGTGGGTGGTCTTCGCGATCAGGGTCACGTCGACGTCGGCCTTTTTGAGGCGCTGCGCCGCGAACAGACCGCCGAATCCCGACCCGATGATGACGACCCGACGGCGCCGCATCGGATCGGTGGCGATGGTGTTGCTCATCGGTGTGTTCTCCAGAGTTGTCGATAGGTCGATGACAGGTGGGTCAATGACGGTGGGCTACCGGAGTCCAACGGTAGTCCTTGGCGTCGGGGAGGGCATCTCAGGCCGTCCGACTCGCTCGAGCCACGTGTCTGCCGCGTGCCTGCAGCCACTGGTCGCGCATGATCTCGTACTCCACGTCGGCGCCCTGGTTGTCGGGTGACAGCTGTTCGGGCGACACCGATCCGGCGGACAGGCGCATCCCCAACTTCGCCATCACACGCTGCGACGCGGCGTGGTCGGTGTGCGTGGACGCGAAGATCCGGTCGATGTCGGTGGTGGCGAAGGTGATCGCGATCAGCGCGGTCGCGGCTTCGGCCGCGAGCCCCCCGCCCCAGAATCGCCGATGCAGTCGATAACTGAGTTCCAGTTCGCGCGCCGCGCTGTGCCGTGGGACGCGGAACTGGACCCAGCCGATGAACTCGCCGCCGCGGCGGGCGGTGATCGTCCAGAGTCCGGTGCCGTGTGTGCGGAACTGCGCCTGCGACCTGGGGATCACCCAGTCCTCGATCGTCGTCCGGCGGGTCGGTTCACCGCCGCTGACGAATCTCATCACCTCCGGATCGGCGTCCAGGCCGATGAGCCGGTCGGTGTCGTCCCGAGAGACCGGTCGCAATCGCAGACGCTCCGAGTCGATGGCCATCTTCGTGAGTGTATCGATGCGGCTCGTTTCGTGTCGGAGGTGAGCTATATGGTCAGTCGCGTGTCGGATACAGAGAATTCCTCGAACGTCGCGAAGCCGTACGCGGTCGAGATCGCCATGCGGTGGGGCGATCAGGACTCGCTCGGTCACATCAACAACGTGCAGGTGGCACGCCTTTTCGAAGAGGCTCGCGTCCGGACGATGAGCGAGTGGTTCGGCGGGGCGCGCAGCGGATACGCCGGCGTCATCGCACGTCAGGAGATCGAGTTCGCCTCGATCC
>JASLJL010000412.1 GCA_030152405.1 Gordonia sp. (in: high G+C Gram-positive bacteria)
TCGGGCCTTTCGAGTCACTACGTGGGCGGATCGAGGTCAGTGGTGGTGATGAAGACCGTGGTGGACAGGAGGCTCGGCCGTGACGGTGAACTCCGCGGTCCGCACCGTGCCGTTGTGCTTGAAGTCGAGGAACAGCCGGTAGTCGCCCGCGGAGGGTGCGGTCGCATGGAAGGTGAGCTGCGTTCCGGCTTCTGGGTGCACATGCAGGTACGCCAGGTCGCCTGAACGCAGCGCCACCAGGTGCCCGTAGGCGGCGAGGTAGGGCTCGAGATCGGTGACGGGGGCTCCGTCGTGCTCCACCTGGAACGTCAACGTCCGGCCTTCGCCCGGGGTGAATCCGCCGTCGAGGGTCACCGTGTAGCCGTCCACTACGACGGCGGAGGAGACGGCCGGGAGCGGCTCCGGCGTGAACTCTCCGGCCACCAGCAGGTCGGCGCCCAACGTGAGTCCACGACCGACCGAGGCTGCCGTGAAATCGGCGAGAATCCGCCACGCACCCGCGGTGAGATCCACATTCGTACGCCACACGCCCGCGGCGTCGCGGACGGGGTGAACGTGCTGGAAGCCGGCGAGGTCGCGTCGGACGGCGATGAGATGGAGTTCCTTGTCGTGCTGCTCGAGGTACTCCGTCACCGGAGCGCCGTCGGGGCCGACGACGGTGAACTCCAGCGCATGTGGGCCCGCGCCCGTGATCGTGGTGGCGAGGACCAGGCGGAGTCCGGCGTCGGCGATGAGGACGCCGCCCGGAGTGGCCGAGTGCGCTGCGTGCGCGTTGTGGTCGTGTTCGTTTCTCATAACGTCAATGTATACCCCTAGGGGGTATTGATCAAGCCCTCCGAAATGAAGAGATCGGAGGCGGGCACTACTGTTGTCAGGCGAGAAGTAAGAATCCCGGTCGTCCGACGGCGGCCCGTGACGGTTGGAGTCAATGTGAATCTCATCGGCGTTATCGGCGGCGGCACCATGGGTGCAGGCATCGCCGAAGTGTGTGCGAAGGCCGGCAGCGACGTCCTCGTGCTGGAGACCAAGCAGGAGTTCGCCGACGCGGCAGCCGCCCGCATCTCGAAGTCGATCAGCCGTGGCGTCGCAAAGGGCAAGATCTCGCAGGAAGACGCCGACGCCGCCATTGCGCGCGTCACGGTGACCCTCGACGTGAACCTGTTCGCGGACCGCGAGCTCGTCATCGAGGCCGCTCCCGAGGTCGAGGCCATCAAGCACGACATCTTCGCCAAGCTCGACGCCGTCGTGAGCGACAACGCGATCCTCGCGACCAACACCTCGTCGATTCCGGTCATCAAGATCGCCGCCGCCACGGCTCACCCCGAGCGTGTGGTCGGTGTTCACTTCTTCAACCCGGTGCCGGTGATGCCTCTGGTCGAGATCATCTCGGCGCTCACCACGGCCCCGGAGACCGCGGCGTCGGTCACCGCGTACGCGAAGGACGTGCTCGGCAAGACCACCGTCCAGGCGGGCGACCGCTCGGGCTTCATCGTGAACGCCCTGCTCATCCCGTACCTCTGCCAGGCCATTCGCATGTACGACTCGGGTTACGCCAGCGCCGAGGACATCGACGCCGCGATGAAGGGCGGCTGCGGCTACCCGATGGGTCCGCTGACCCTGTGTGACACGGTCGGCCTCGACATCTGCCTCGCGGCAGCGGAGTCGCTGTACGCCGAGTTCGCCGAGCCGCACTACGCGCCGCCGGCTCTCCTGCGTCGCATGGTCGACGCCGGACGTCTCGGCCGCAAGACCGGCCGCGGATTCTACGACTACAGCTAGTTCGTCACGGCCGCATCCAGCCGGTCCTTCTTCCATCAACGCCCGAGCCGCATGTCGGCTCGGGCGTTGATGTCGTCATGGGGCCGGTCGGCGACCCGCCTTCAGTCGCAAGCCGTCGAGGAGTAGATCGAGACCCGCGCAGAACTGGTCGCGGTCGTCGTGACTGTCGAACTCGTCGACGATGTAGTGGACGTACGGATGCTCGTTCGGGTCGAGTGATCGCCACTGGTCGGCGAACCGCTTGAGGTACTCCGCGCCGGTCACGGAGCCGTCGAGCACCTCCTTCGGGATCTGTTGCCCGAGGTCGGTCGCGGTGCCGATGACAAAACCGAGGATCGCCGACACGGCGTGGAAGGTGTCGCGCGGATTCAGTTCCAGACGCATCACGTGACGCCCGATGGTCTCGTAGAGCGCGAGCCCGTTCGGCTGCACTCCGGTGTCGCGCATCAGATAACCGCCGAGCCACGGTCGGTCGGCGACGGTGTCGAACAGCGCCAGCGCCACCCGTCGCACATCGGCGATCGGGTCGTCGGTGTCGTCGAACTCATCGGTCACCACGAGTACCTCGCCGAGCACGTGGTCGGTCGCGCGGTCGAGCAACTCGTCCTTGTTCTGGACGTACCAGTAGATGCTCGCCACGCCTCCGCCGAGTCGTGCGGCCAGTGCGCGGAACGTCAACGCCGGTTCTCCGGCCTCGTCCAGGATCGCTACGGCCTCGCCGATCACCGTCTCCATCGAGTGGGATGCGCGGCGTCGGCCGGTCGCCTTCGGTGCAGGTGCGCCTTGTGCGGCAGTCATTCGTACCTCCTCCCTTGCATAGTATCGAACGCTGTTCTATTATATGGAACATCGTTCGATAACCGAACGCCGTTCGATACGAAAGGAGGGATCAACGATGGCCACCACCACCGAGACCCCACGTACCTACACATCGCTTCGTGCGGCGTGGATTCCCCTGTTCGCCCTCTGTCTCGCCTTCTTCGTCGAGATGGTCGACAACACACTGCTCACGATCGCCCTGCCCACCATCGGCCGAGATCTCGGCGGCGGCACCACGGCTCTGCAATGGGTCTCCGGCGCCTACTCGCTGACATTCGGCGGACTCCTGCTGACCGCCGGCTCGATGGCCGACCGCCTCGGACGACGCCGCGTGCTGCTCGTCGGTCTCGCCGCCTTCGGACTTCTCAGCATCGGAGTGGTCGCCGTCACCTCGACCGGTGAACTGATCGCGCTGCGTGCGCTGCTCGGACTCGCCGCCGCGGCGATGGCGCCCATCACGAACTCACTCGTGTTCCGGCTGTTCGACGACCAGGCCCTTCGCATGCGAGCGATGACCTTGATGATCATCGTCGGCATGAGCGGCTTCATCCTCGGCCCGCTGCTGGGCGGCACCGCGCTCGCGCACGTCGGCTGGGAGTGGCTGCTCCTGATCAACGCACCGATCGCCCTGGTCGCGTGGATCGGCGTTCGACTCGGCGTGCCCGCCGACCGCGTGGAGGACCTCACGTCCGATCGACTCGATCTGCCGGGCGCCGCACTGAGCATCCTGGCCATCGGACTGGGCTGCTACACGCTCACCGCAGGCGTCGAGCACGGCTGGACGTCGCCCGTGACCTGGGGCTGTGCCCTCGCGGCAGTGGCAGCGGGCATCGGATTCGTGATGCACGAACGGCGCACCGCCGAACCGATGCTCGATCTGAGCCTCTTCACCACTGGAACGGTGCGGGGTGCGGCGATCGCCCAGATCGGCACCTCCATCGCGATGGCGGGCGTCATGTTCGGGCTCATCCTGCACTTCCAGTACGCATACGGCTGGAGTCCGGTGCGAGCGGGACTGGCCAACCTGCCGATGATCGTCACGATGGTCGTCGCCACCCCGTTCTCGGAGTACCTCGCCAAGCGATTCGGGCATCGGATCGCATGCTTGGTCGGTGCAGGCTTCCTCACCGTCGCGCTCGCGATGATGGCGTGGGGAGTGCACCACGGGTACCTGGTGATCGCGATCAGCATGG
>JASLJL010000065.1 GCA_030152405.1 Gordonia sp. (in: high G+C Gram-positive bacteria)
AATGCCGCATTGGCCGACGCGGGCCTGACCGCCGACGACGTCGACGGACTGGTCACCTTCACGATGGACACCAACACCGAGATCGCGGTCGCTCGCGCGGTGGGGATCCCGGAGCTCAAGTACTTCTCCCGCATCCACTACGGCGGCGGCGCGGCGTGCTCCACGGTGCAGCAGGCGGCCATGGCCGTCGCGACTGGGGTCTGCGACGTGGCGGTCGCCTACCGTGCGTTCAACGAGCGGTCGGGCAATCGGTTCGGCCAGGTCAGTGCCGCAGTCGCCAACCAGGAGAACTCGTCGGGCACCGACAACGCGTTCTCGTACCCGCACGGCCTGTCGACCCCCGCGGCGTTCGTCGCGATGACGGCGCAGCGCTACATGCACGAGTACGGAGCGACGAGCGAGGACTTCGGCCGCGTGGCCGTCGTGGACCGCAAGCACGCCGCGGTGAACCCGAATGCGTTCTTCTACGGCAAGCCGATCACCCTGGAGGATCACCAGGCGTCGCGGTACATCGCCGAGCCGCTGCACCTGCTGGACTGCTGCCAGGAGTCCGACGGAGGCGTCGCGATCGTCGTCGTGTCGCCCGAACGCGCCAAGGACCTGCGTCGTAAGCCGGTCTCGATCGCCGGCGCCGCGTCGGGCAGCGGTCGCGATCAGTTCATCATGACCAGCTACTACCGCGACGACCTTCCCGCGCTGGAGGAGATGGGTCTGGTCGGACGGCAACTGTGGGAGCAGTCGGGACTGCGTCCCGACGACATGGACATGGCCGTCCTGTACGACCACTTCACCCCGTACGCGTTGATCCAGCTCGAGGAGCTCGGATTCTGCGGGCGCGGTGAGGCCAAGGACTTCGTCCGTGAACCCGGCGCCCTCGAAGTGGGCGGCCGACTGCCGCTGAACACTCACGGCGGTCAGCTCGGCGAGGCCTACATCCACGGGATGAACGGGATCGCCGAAGCGGTTCGCCAGCTCCGCGGCGACTCCGTCAACCAGGTCGACGGCGCATCGCAGGTGCTCGTCACCGCGGGTACCGGAGTCCCGACCTCAGGCCTCGTCCTCACCGCCTGATCCCGCTGTCCCAGAAGTTTCGCCACCCCTTTCTCCCAAGGAGATGCAGAAAAGATGAAGTTCAACCTCGCAGACGTCTTCGAGACCGTCGCCGATGCCGTACCCGAGCGCGTGGTCCTCACCTGGGAGGGACACGACATCACGTACGCCGAGCTCGACGGGCTCGCGAACCAGGTGGCGCACAACTTCGCCGCGCACGGTGTCGGCAAGGACGACAACGTCGCGCTCTACCTCAAGAACAGCGTCGAGCACGTGACCTCGCTGATCGGTCTGATCAAGGTCCGCGCGGTCCCGGTGAACGTGAACTACCGGTACACCGACGCCGAGCTCGAGTACATCTTCGACAACTCCGATTCGGCGGCGATCGTCGTCGAGCTGCCTGAGCACCAGCGCAGCGTCGCCGAGCTCATGGGCAAGCTGCCGCTCCTGCGCACCGTGTTCGTGATCGGCGACGTCGTCGAGGAGCTGACCGCCGCGGCCGCCGCCCTCGACGGCCGGACCGTCGAGATCGTCGACTTCGACGGCTACAAGCAGCAGCCGGCCGAGCGCGACTTCGAGGCTCGCACCGGCGAAGAGATCTACATGATCTACACCGGCGGGACCACCGGTTACCCCAAGGGCGTCATGTGGCAGCACGACGACTTCTTCCGTAAGCCGATCTCGGGCGGCAACCCGTACGGGCCGCCGCGCGCCGACCTGGAAGAGCTCGCCAAGGAGGTCAAGAACTTCCCGTCGTTGTCGTTCTTGATCGCCGCCCCGCTGATGCACGGCGCCGCGTCGTACTCGCTGTTCACGTTCATCGCGCTCGGCTGTCGTCTGATCCTCGAGCGCGACTTCGACGCTGAGAAGATGATCCGCAACATCGGCCGTGACAAGACTCAGATGATCCTGATCGTCGGCGACGCCATGGGCATGCCGCTCGCGGACGAAATGGAGAAGCAGCGCGACACCGCCGACTTCTCGACGCTGTTCTCGATCACCTCGGGTGGGGCGCTGTGGAGCCAGAGCGTCCGCGACCGCATGCTCGCGGTGAAGCCGGAGCTCATGCTGCGCGACAACTTCGGCGCGTCCGAGTCGGGCAACGACGGCGAGATCAAGATGGACGAGAACGGCAACCTGATGGTTCCGCCGACCGATCGCATGATGGTCGTCGACGAGCGGTTCCAGCGGATCACCACCCCGAACGAAGTGGGGCACATCGCCCGCATCGGGAACATCCCGCTCGGGTACTACAAGGACCCGGAGAAGACTGCGCGCACGTTCCCGACCCTGGAGGACGGCACGCGGATCTCGGTGCTCGGCGACATGGGCTACGTCCGCGAGGACGGCAGCATCATCTTCCTCGGACGCGGCAGCCAGTGCATCAACACCGGCGGCGAGAAGGTGTACGCCGAAGAGGTCGAGGGAGCCCTGCACGGACACCCGGCCATCGCCGACGCGCTCGTCGTCCCCGCGCCCGACCCGAAGTACGGGCAGCGCGTCGCAGCCGTCGCGTCGCTCAACCCGGGATTCGACGAGCCGTCGCTCGAGGACATCCAGGAGCACTGCCGCAAGACCCTCGCGCGCTACAAGGTCCCCCGCACCGTCGTGTTCGTCGACGAGGTGAAGCGGACCCCCGCCGGAAAAGCCGACTACAAGTGGGCCAAGTCGACCGCCGCGGACGCGTCGCAGACCGTCTGACACTCGGGCGACGACCGGCCGGGAGCGTTTCGTCGGTGTGGCGGCCGATCCGTGGGTAGATTCGACGAGTTCGCACCCCTTCTCCAGATCGGAACCGCCATGCGTGCACGCCTTCTCCTCCTCGCACCGGTCGTCGCCGGCGTCGCCCTGGTCGGCGCGTGCAGCAGCGACGACGGTTCCGCCCCGAGTTCGACTGAGCGCAACGCCTACCTGACGGCGATCAAGGCGGCCAACGTGTCGTTCGCCGATGACGACGCCGCCGTCGCCGCAGGCGAGAAGGCCTGCGACGAACTGCGGTCGGGAACGTCGGTGGCCGACGTCGCCAAGAACGTGGAAGGGCAGGACGCGGCGAAGGGCACCGTCGTGGTGGGCGCCGCGACCGGTTCGTTCTGCCGCGACATGATCGGCAAGCAACTGCCGAGCATGCCGAAGATGTCCGACCTCCCGTCATTGCCGAACCTCGGGGGCTGACCGCCCGGGTCAGTCCGGGAGGTCGGCGAGCTGGGTGAGTCGTCCTCCGGAACCTAGTTCGATCACCGTGTCGACGTTGATGCGGCGGAGGAACGCGTGGTCGTGGCTCACCACGATCAGTGCGCCGCGGTAGGCGTCGAGCGCTTCCGCGAACTGCTCGACGCTCGTGACGTCGAGGTTGTTCGTCGGCTCGTCCAGGATCAACACCTGGCTCGGAGGCGACGCGAACAGCAGCGTCGCCAGTGACACCCGGAAGCGTTCGCCGCCGGACAACGTGGAGACGGGTCGATCGACGGAGGCTCCGCGGATCAACAGGCGGGCGAGGTGGTTCCGCACGTCGCCGGGTTCGGTGTCCGGTGCGACGGCACGCACGTTGTCCAACGCGCTGGCCGCGTCGTCGAGTGCGTCGAGCCGCTGCGGCAGGTAACCGAAGGAGTCGGTGAGCAGGTGCCCCGAAGCGTGTCCGGAGGGAGCCTCCTCGCCGGTGATGAGCCGTGTCAGGAGAGTGGACTTCCCGGACCCGTTCGGTCCGACGATCGCCACGCGTT
>JASLJL010000427.1 GCA_030152405.1 Gordonia sp. (in: high G+C Gram-positive bacteria)
CTCCTTCGGTGGTCCGGCCTTCTTCTGGACGTGGCCGGTCGTCTACGCGGGACAACTCCTCGTCGCCTTGTGCTTCGCCGAACTAGCCGCTCGATATCCGATCTCCGGCGCGATCTACCAGTGGTCACGACGCCTCGGTGGGGAAGTGCTGGGCTGGTTCGGCGGTTGGTTCATGATCCTGGCCCAGATCGTCACGGCGTCGGCCGCGGCGATCGCCCTCCAAGTGGTGCTGCCGACGGTGTGGAGCGGGTTTCAGATCATCGGAGACGACCCGTCGCTCACCAGTTCCAGCGGTGCGGCCAACGCGGTTCTGCTCGGCAGCGCACTGCTGATCCTCACCACGGGCATCAACTGCATCGGCGTGCACTGGATGGGCCGGATCAACGCGATCGGCGTCACCTGCGAGATCGTCGGCGTGATCGCGGTGATCGGAGCGCTGGCCGCCCATGCCCGACGAGGCCCGCAGGTCGTCCTCGACACGGGGCAGGCCGGAGCCGCCGCCACCGGCAGCCTCGGCTACCTGAGCGCGTTCATCGTCTCCGGTCTGATGGCCGCGTACGTGATGGTCGGATTCGGTTCGGCCGGCGAACTCGCCGAGGAGACCCGCAATCCGCGTCGCGTCGCACCGCGCACCATCCGGCTCGCGCTCACCGTCTCGGCGGTCGGCGGCGGCCTGATGCTGTTGACCGCGCTCATGGCGGCTCCGAGCCTGGGCGACGAACTCGCCACCGGTGGCCTCCCGTACGTCCTGTCGTCTGTGCTCGGTTCGTTCTGGGGCAAGGTCCTGCTCGTCGACGTGGCCGTCGCCATCTTCGTCTGCACGCTCGCCATCCAGACGGCGTGCAGTCGTCTGATCTTCTCGATGGCCCGCGACCGTCGTCTCCCGTTCTCGACGCGACTCGCGCACGTCTCCCGGACCGGCACGCCGATGCTGCCGTCGATCGTCATCGGTCTCGCCTGCATCGCGGTCCTCGGCGTCAACGTCGGCAATCCCGCGATCTTCGCGACCCTGGCCAGCGTCTGCATCGTGCTGATCTACCTCGCCTACCTGTCGGTCACCGGGCCGATGCTCGTCGCTCGCATTCGCGGAACGTGGCCCAAGAAGGACGACGCGCGTGACGCCGACGGTCGAGAGGTGTTCACCCTCGGACGCTGGGGCCTGGCGGTCAACGTCGGCGCCGTGCTCTTCGGAGCGTTCATGGTGATCAACCTGGCGTGGCCGCGACCCGAGATCTACGACCCGGCGGGCACCTCCACGCTTCTCCAATGGGCTGGTCCGCTCATCGTGGTGGCCGCCGTTGTCGGCGGCGCCCTCTGCTTCCCGCGCAGACGCCCACACCCCGTGCCCGTCCTCGTGCCTGGTCGCGCCGTTCCGGAAGGACTCTGACATGTTCGACACCATCACCGCCACCACCCGCGGCGCCCGTGACCACGCCCGCGCCCAGGCCGCTGCGGCCGCCACGGGCGTCGCCATGCCGATCGTCCCGGCGGCCGCCTTCCCGACGCCTCCCGATGGGATCGACGCGGACCGGCTGACCTGGGCGGAAACCGTCCCCGGCGGGCGATACACCGTCAAGTCGCTGGCGAGAGGAACCCGCCTGCGCCTCACCGACATCGACGGCACCGCCTGCGCGCACATACTGCTCTGGCGAACGGACGCGCCATGGGAACGGCTCAACGTCGCCGACACGGTGAAGGTCCCGTGGCAGGCGTACCTGGGGACGGGACATCCCCTGCTGTCCGATCAGGGTCGAGTCCTCGCGACCGTCGTCGCCGACACCTCGGGCATGCACGACGCGCTGTGCGGGACGACGACCCTCGCGGCCAACACGGAGCGCTATGGCGCCGGAGAGGTGCACTCACTCAGCCCCGCAGGACGCGAACTGCTCCTCCTCGCCGCCGCCAAACACGGTCTCGGACCGTCGGACGTCGCGTCGTCGGTCTCCCTGTTCCACGGAGTTCGCGTCGACCCCGACGACGGAACGCTCGTGTCCGTCGGGTCCGCCGGAGCGGGTCGCAGCGTCGACCTCGTGGTGCACCTGCCGTGCATCGTCGCGATCGCCGACACCGCACATCCACTCGACCCGGCGCCTCGCTACACGACTGGACCGCTCGAGGTTCTCGCCTGGCGTGCCGACGCCGATCTCCAGGAGCTGATCGACGACGACACCGCCGACCCCGAGTACCGCAGGGCAGTCGCCAACTCCGAGGACGCGTTCGCCGCGTCCGCACCCGCCTGACTAGGAGCCTTCTCATGAGTATCACCGTCACCCCGCGCGCACCCTGGTCGGGAGTGGTCCCGGCGGGCCACACCCTCACCATCACCGACCTCGACGGCAATCAGGCCGTCGACACCCTGTTCTACGGAGCAGACGACCACACGATCCGATACAGCGCACAGACGACGATCGCCGCGCAGGGGAGCATCTTCCTGGGCGCCGGGAGCGTCATCCGCGATCAGGAGTCGCGTCCGATGATGACGATCCTCGCCGACGAAGTCGGGCGTCACGACACGATCGGCGGCGCGTGCTCTCAGGAGTCGAACACACTCCGCTACGGGCACCACACCAAGCACCAGCACGCATGCGTGGAGAACTTCCTCATCGAAGGCAGCCGACACGGCCTCGGTAAGCGCGACCTCGTCGGCAACGTCAACTTCTACATGTACGTGCCCGTCGACGCCGACGGGACTCTGGGCATCGTCGACGGACTCTCCGCGCCTGGACGGACCATCGTCCTGCGTGCCGAGATCGACACGCTGGTCCTCATCTCCAACTGCCCCCAGATCAACAACCCGTGCAACGGCTTCGATCCGAGTGCCGTGTCGCTTGCCGTTGCCGAGACTGCGGAGGTGATCGCATGACCGCGCAGATGACGATCGTCCGGCCCGGGCCGATGACGACCGTGCAGGACTGGCCGGGGCGAGTCGGGTTCTGGCAGGTGGGAGTGCCGCCGTCGGGCCCGATGGACGATCTCTCGTTCCGGCTGGCCAACGTCGCCGTGGGCAACGATGAGACCGCAGCGGGCCTCGAGAGCACTCTCGGCGGGCTCGCCGTGACCTTCGATTCGACAGTCACCGTTGCAGTCACCGGCGCCCCCGCGGTGGTCGCGGTCGGTGGTCGGCCGGTGGCTGCGTGGCGGCCACTCGAGGTACCCGCCGGGCTGGAGCTGTCGATCGGTGCGACCGGACAGCTCGGCATGCGCGTGTATGTGGCGGTACGCGGCGGAATCGAGGTTCCCGAGTATCTGGGCAGTGCGTCGACATTCACTCTCGGTCGCTTCGGCGGCCTCGACGGTCGGATGCTCGCTGCGGGCGACGTCGTCGCGATCGGTGCCGAACCGACTGTTCGTCCGCGTCGCATACTGAGCGACGAGGTCCCGGCCATCACCAGTGAGTGGCAGCTGGCGGTGACGGTCGGACCGCACTCCGCACCGGAGTACTTCACCGCATCCGACATCGAGACGCTGTATGCGACGTCGTACGAGGTGCATTTCAACTCCGACAGGACCGGTGTCCGCCTCATCGGACCGCAACCCGAGTGGGCGCGCACCGACGGTGGGGAGGCGGGCC
>JASLJL010000110.1 GCA_030152405.1 Gordonia sp. (in: high G+C Gram-positive bacteria)
TGGCCGGCGTCGGCACTGGGCGGCCTGGGACCGATGGTCGACAGCGCATGGGACGTGAAACTGTTCGCCGACAAAGTCCTGGCGGAGACCCGGTCGACGCGACTGGATCTGGTCGGGCATTCCCTCGGCACCGAGATCCCGACGTACTGGATGAAGTACCTCGGCGGACGCTCGAAGGTGGTGCACTACGTCTCGCTGGCGCCGTACTGGAAGCAGGGGCCGGACGACGACGATGCCCGCGGCGAAGCGGTGTCCGAGTTCCGCCGACGGCTCGGTGTACCGGAACCGGATCGTCCCGCGTGTCCCGAGTGCACGGCTCCGCCCGCCGACCTCGACTTCAATCGCGCGGTTCGACTCCCCACTCCGTATCTGCCGGGCGTCGTCTACACGAACATCGTGACGCGGGACGACGAGATCGTCACGCCGTACACGGTGGGGATCCTCGACGGCGGGCCGGGCACTCGGGTGCGGAACATCGTCGTGCAGCGCGGATGCACGGCGGACCACTCCGATCACATGTCGATCACCGCGAATCGGCGCAGCGCCGCCTTGGTGCTCAACGCGCTCGATCCGGCGCATCCGCGGCCGGTCCCGTGCGTGCCCGTCGCGCCGTTCACCGGAGGGTGACCGGCTGAGCTACAGGCCGAGCGACTTGCGCATCTCCTCGAGCTTGCGCTTGGCGGCCTCGTCACGTTTGGCCATCGCCTCGTCCAACGCCGCGGCCTCGGCGCCGGTCTCGGCGAGTTCCTGGCTGCCGATGGCGGTGGTCGTGCGCTTCTCGATCTTCTCTCGGACGTGGTCGAACGTGGGCACACCCGACTCGGTGTAGCCGGTGACGTCTTCGAACGACGGTGCCTGCACTGCCGGAGTGAAGTCGCCGACGCTGCTCGATTCGACGATCTCGGCGTCGATGGGCTCGAGGTCGTCGTTGCCAGTGGTCATATGTCCAGACTAGGCGACCGGCGTCAGTCGGCTCGCTTGTAATGGAGAGCCACGGCGCCGTTCCGCAGCGGCGTCGACTCGATGAGATCGAGTCGACGGTCGTGGGGGAGACCGCCCTGGTAGAGCGTGGGTCCGTGGCCGGCGATCCGGGGATGCATGAGGAACCGGTACTCGTCGATCAGGTCGAGGCGATCCAACTCGGCTGCCAGGGAGACACTGCCGACGAGCACTCCGTCCGGCGTCCGATCTTTGAGGTTCTGCACCGCCGTCCGCAGGTCGCCGTCGAGGTGATGACTGCCGGTCCACGGGTAGTCGGACCGTGTGGTCGAGACGACGTACTTGGGTTTGGACTGGAGTTTGACGGCCCACTCGTGGATGGCGGGCGGCGCCTCGACCCGGCCGTCCGCCACCATCGGCCAGTAGCTCTCCATCATCTCGTAGGTGACGCGGCCCCACAGCATCGCGCCGCTGGAGTCCATCAGATCCGTGAAGAGCGCATGTGTCTCGTCGTCGGCGATGCCCGCCTCGTGATCGACGCAGCCGTCGAGTGTGACGTTGATGCTGAATGTGAGAAGGCCCATATGTCGATGCTCTCCCGCATCGACAGGCAGGGCAAGGGCGTCAGCCCTTCACCGGCCCCGTGTACTTCTCACCGGGTCCCTCACCGGGCTCGTCGGGGTAGGACGACGCCTCGCGGAACGCGAGTTGCAGAGCTTTGAGCCCGTCCTGGATCGGCTTGCGGTGCAGACCGAGGTCGGCGGACGCCGCGGTCACGAGACCCGCGAGCGCCGTGATCAGCGCACGCGCTTCGGGCAGGTCCTTGTGCTCCTCTTCGCCGCCCGCGTCCGGGCCGATCTTTTCGGCTGCGGCGCTCATCAGCATGATCGCTGCGCGGGTGGTCACCTCGACGGCGGGAATTGTCGCGAGTTCGCGGACGTTGGTGTCTTCGGCCCCACCTGGTGCGACGTGCGCATGCGCGTCGTCGGGGGAGGGCTGGCCGGTCGAATAGGAGTTAGCGCTCACGCCTGTTAGACTTTCACAGCATGACCGCTCCGGCTCACCCCGGGGTAGCAAGAGGATGTTCGAGGTCCCACCGTACGACACCCGCCTTTCGGCGAACAGTTGTCCGGTTCCGGTCACACCGTCGCGAGACGACGGAGCAGGGAGATCTGATCTCCGGTGCTCTGCGCGCGACGAGTGTTCTTCGGTCTCGATCGTTCTCCTGCTGCCAGTCACTCTGGCCGGCCACGTGAGTACACATTTATCGAGGAGGCCACATCAGCACTGAAACCCGCATCAACGAGCGCATCCGCGTTCCCGAGGTCCGCCTTGTCGGTCCCGGGGGAGAGCAGGTGGGCATCGTGCGTGTTGAAGATGCGCTCCGCCTGGCTTACGAAAATGATCTGGACCTGGTCGAGGTCGCGCCTGACGCGCGCCCGCCCGTGTGCAAGATCATGGACTACGGCAAGTTCAAGTACGAGGCGGCGCAGAAGAAGCGCGAGTCCCGCCGTAACCAGCAGATGACCGTCATCAAGGAGCAGAAGCTCCGCCCGAAGATCGACGACCACGACTACGAGACCAAGAAGGGTCACGTCGTCAGGTTCCTCGAAGCGGGTTCCAAGGTGAAGGTCACGATCATGTTCCGCGGCCGCGAGCAATCGCGTCCCGAACTCGGATTCCGTCTGCTGCAGCGCCTGGGTAACGACGTCGCCGAGTTCGGCTTCGTCGAGACCTCTGCGAAGCAGGACGGCCGAAACATGACCATGGTCCTCGCCCCGCACAAGGGCGCGAAGACTCGGGCCAAGGCCCAGCAGACCGCCGAATAGGCCAAGCAGCACACCGCACCCAGCGGACTTCACAGATGCACCGTTCGACCGGTGCCGGTGGAGTTCGCCCGAATGAAGGAAAACCATGCCGAAGAGCAAGACCCACAAGGGCACCGCGAAGCGCTTCAAGGTGACCGGCAGCGGCAAGATCGTCCGTGAGAAGGCCGGCAAGCGCCACCTCCTGGAGCACAAGTCGTCGCGCGTCACCCGTCGCATGAGCGGCACCGAGGTCGTCAGCGAGAACGACGCCCCGCGCATCAAGCGACTGCTCAACCGCTGATCTTCCCCTGACGACTGAGACGTAAAAGGATTACTGACTAATGGCACGTGTGAAAAGGGCCGTCAACGCCCAGAAGAAGCGCCGCTCCGTTCTGGAGGCATCGAAGGGCTACCGCGGACAGCGTTCGCGCCTCTACCGCAAGGCCAAGGAGCAGCAGCTCCACTCGCTGACCTACGCCTACCGTGACCGCAAGGCGCGTAAGGGCGACTTCCGCAAGCTGTGGATCACCCGCATCAACGCGGCTGCTCGCGCCAACGACATCACCTACAACCGCTTCATCCAGGGCCTCAAGCTCGCGGGTGTCGAGGTCGACCGCAAGGTGCTCGCCGACATCGCCGTCACCGACCCGGCGGCCTTCACCGGCCTCGTCGAGGTCGCTCGCGCCGCACTGCCGGCCGACGTCAACGCTCCGGCTGCCTGATCAGCTGAGCGGAAGCGAGATTTGAGCTCGTATCGACCCGCGATGGACGTTCTCTCCGAACGTTCGA
>JASLJL010000127.1 GCA_030152405.1 Gordonia sp. (in: high G+C Gram-positive bacteria)
GCCTCGTCCCCGATGATCGCGGCGTCGGCGAGTACGTCGGCATCCTGTTCGACCGCGATCGGGAAGTCCGTGCCCGCACGCGTGCTCTTCTGCGCACAGTGGAGTCCTGACACTCAGGCCACCACGCGGTCGATCCGGTCCACGCGCGACACCGAGAGGTAGCCGACGAGCACAGCGGTCACCGCCACGAACACCCACGTCACATTGTTGGTGCCGAGGTCGAGGCCGCCTTCGTCGGTCGGCGCGGTCAGCAGATCGCCGAGCGACGCGCCGAGCGGTCGGGTGACGATGTACGCCGCCCAGAACGCGATGACGGCATTGAGTCCGAATGCGTACCGGCCGACGGCGACGAGCGCGATGACCCCGGCGAACAACGCCAACGACAGCGGGTAGCCCAGGGCGTACTTCTCCGAGATGAGGTCGCCCGCCGCGGTGCCGAGGGCGAAGGTCACGAGGACCGCCGCCCAGTAGAACGCCTCGCGGCGGCGGGTGTGGATCGAGTGGATCGACAGCGTCCGGTCGGCCGCGTACCAGGCGCCGAACACCACGACGAGAAGTCCGGCGAACACCGCCGTCGACGTCGTCAGCGGGACGCCGTAGCGGTCGGTGAGATTGTCGGTGACGAGAGTGCCGGCGACGGAGACAAGCAGCACCGTCACCCAGTAGATGATCGGGATGTACCGACGGACGCTCATCTGCACGATCAGGGCGACGGCGAGCAGAGCGAGGGTCGCGACGGTCGTCGACTTCAGACCGAACCCGAGGGTCATGTTGACGTAGTCGGCGGCGGTCTCACCGACCGTCGTGGCGAGGATCTTGATGATCCAGAAGTAGACGGTCACTTCCGGAACCTTGCTGAGCGCGAACGCTGCCGGGCGAGTGCTGGTTGTGGTCATGGCGTCAGTGTCGAACGACGACGCTTGGAAGACCCTGTGACGACTTCGGGGCTATCGTCGTCGACGTGGACATCCGACGCCCCCTGGGGCCGGTTCGAACGCGGGTCACCGCGCTCGCGACAATGCTGGTGGTCGTGGCGCTCGCCGCGGCGGCCGGCGTGATCGTTCTGGTCAGCCGCAATCTGATGCTGGAGACGGCCGACCGCGGCACGTCGGAGCGCGCGAACGAGATCGCCACGACAATCCACGGCGAGGGACTCGGCGGCGTCGACGCCGCCCTGCTCGACGACAACCAGTACGTCGACGTGATCCAGGTGATCGGGGCCGACGGCAGGGTCCTCCTGTCGAGCCGCAGCGGACACCCGGCTCCGCTGGGCCCACCCGTGGACGCCGACACCGAGATCGTGCAGCCGGACCGGACGATCGATTCGTCGTCGGGAGACTTCCGCACCACGTTCGTCGGCGTCACCGACCCGAGCGGGCAGACCGTGACCATCGCGGTGGGCGCCGCCGAGGGACCGCTGAAGAAGCTGGTCCTGGTGGTCACCCTCTTGTGCGTGATCGTCTTCCCGATCATCGTGCTGCTCATCGGCGTTCTGACGTTCTACCTGGTGGGGCGTGCTCTTCGGCCAGTCGACGACATCCGTCGACAGGTGGACGACATCACCGCAGGCGGTCTCGACCGGCGAGTGCCCGTACCCACCGGCGACGACGAGATCAGCCGCCTCGCCGTCACCATGAACCGGATGCTCGACCGTCTCGAGGCGGCTCGCCACCGTCAGCTGAAGTTCGTGGGCGACGCGTCGCACGAGCTGAACAGTCCGCTGACGACCATCGTCGGTCTCACCGACCTCGCGGCGTCTCGCGATGAGGCGATCGACGCCGCGACGGTCCGCGACGTGATGTCGCCCGAGGCCCAGCGGCTGCAGCGGATGGTCGCCGACCTGCTGCTACTCGCACGCGCGGACGAGAACGGCATGACGGTCACGCACGACCGGGTCGATCTGGACGAGCTCGTCGACGCCGAGGCAGCTCGTGTCCGTGCCCTCACCGACCTCGACGTCGACGTCCGGCCGCTCCCGGTGCAGGTGGACGGCGACGCCGAGAAGCTCACTCGGGCGCTCCGCAACCTCGTCGACAACGCGATCCGGCACGCCGACGGCGTCATCACGCTCGAGATCGTCGACCACGGTGACACCGTGACCGTCGCCGTCTCCGACGACGGGCCGGGCGTCCCCGACTCGGACAAGCAACGGATCACCGACCGGTTCGTCCGGCTCGACGACGCCCGGACCCGTTCGAGAGGGGGTTCCGGGCTCGGCCTGGCGATCGTCGACGAGATCGTCCGCGCGCACGGCGGCGACGTGCTCATCGAGGACGCCGACGGGCGCGGCGCCCGGATCGGTTTTGTGATCCCGGTCAGTCGAGCCGGTAGCCGACACCCCGCACCGTCGTGATCGACGACGTCCCGAACGGTGCGTCGATCCGTTTGCGCAGGTAGCTGATGTACACCTCGACCACGTTCTCGTCGCCCGCGTAGTTGACGTCCCACACCGAGTCGACGATCTGAGTCTTGGTGACGGCCACTCCCCTGTTCCGCAACAGGAACTCCAGGAGCGCGAACTCGCGTCGCGTCAACGTCAGCTCGACGTCGCCCCGGCGTGCGACGTGCGCGGCGGGATCCAGCGACAGCGTTCCCGCGGTGAGCACCGTCGGCCGCTCCTGCGCGCCGCGTCGGACGATCGCTCGCAACCGCGCGACCAGGACGACCGGCGAGAACGGCTTCGTCAGGTAGTCGTCGGCGCCCAGGTCGAAGGCGTCGGCCTGGTCGTACTCGCCGTCTTTGGCCGTGAGCATCAGGATCGGCGTCCACACCTGCGCGGCGCGCAGACTCCGCACCACTTCGTAGCCGTTGAGCCCCGGCAGCATGATGTCGAGGACGATCACGTCGTAGCCGCCGCTCGTGGCCTCGTCGCGCCCGGCGAGACCGTCGCCGACGCTCTCGACCACCCATCCCTCGGCGGTGAGGATGCGTCGGACCGTCTCTGCGATCGCCGGATCGTCTTCCACCACCAGGACTCTCATATGCTCGATCGTATGCCTGACGAATCCGTTGCAGCTGGAAGCCGCGTGCTGATCACCGTCGACGAGCTGATCGAGTCGATGCTGTCGAGTCGGCCGCCCGCCGTCCTCGACATCCGATGGCAGCTCGGGCGCGACGACGGGCCCGAACGCTACCGCGACGGGCATCTGCCAGGCGCCGTGTTCGTCGACCTCGAGGCCGAGTTGGCGGCGCCCGCCGACCCCGCACTGGGACGGCATCCGCTGCCGTCGATCGACGCTCTCCAGGCGTCGGCCCGGCGCTGGGGCGTGGACGTGGGAGCACCCGTCGTCGTGTACGACGACAACGCCGGCATGTCGGCGGCCCGCGCCTGGTGGCTGCTCCGATGGGCCGGCGTCGCCGACGTCCGGATCCTCGACGGCGGTTTCGGCGCCTGGCGCGACGCCGGAATGCGGGTCTCCAAGGGAGACGCCACGCCGCGCGTCGGAAACGTCGTGCTGACCGGCGGCGGGCTGCCCACGGTCGACATCGACGCAGTCGCTTCCACGCGGGCGATCGTGCTCGACGCCCGCGCGGGCGAGCGGTTCCGCGGTGAGGTGGAACCGATCGACCCGCGCCCCGGCCGCATTCCCGGTGCGGTCAGCGCGCCGACCGCGGACAACATCGACGACACCGGCCGGTTCCGTTCCCCCGACGCGCTCCGCACCCGGTTCGAGTCGCTCGGTGTGGCATCGGACGACGAGGTGATCGTCTACTGCGGCTCGGGAGTGACCGCGGCCCACCAGATCGCCGCCCTGAGCGTCGCCGGGATTCCGGCCGCCCTGTACCCGGGTTCGTACTCTCAGTGGTCGAGCGACGACACCCGTCCGGTCGACGTCGGCTGATTCGCTCGCGCCGCCGAGAACAGTGCGGCGATGACGTGATCCTGCTCGGTGATCGTCAGGCCGGGGAAGATCGGCA
The DNA here is from genome assembly GCA_030152405.1 of Gordonia sp. (in: high G+C Gram-positive bacteria). Lineage (GTDB taxonomy): Bacteria > Actinomycetota > Actinomycetes > Mycobacteriales > Mycobacteriaceae > Gordonia. The sequence goes on from JASLJL010000127.1 coordinate 3,919, forward strand.
GGTGCAGCAGCCCACCGGACCGGGTCGTCTCCACGCCTCGCTGGGCGAGTGCATCCTCGGTGCGGCCGATCAGCCGCGAGTCCTGCCGGACGGCGAACCGGTTCCACACGTGATTGTCGACGCGCTCGGGCAACGTGAGGAAACCGGAGTCGGCGAGCGGCGCGAGCCATTCGAGATACCGCAGCGCCAGGATCGACCGCCGCAAGTTGTTCAGCGAGAGGTACGGCAGTCGCGCCGACAGCGTCGCCGCCTGAACGTCGTCCATCGGGGACTCCGCGGTGCACGAGCGCGCCAGGTCGGCGACGTCGGAGCGATTGGTGAGAACCGCACCCGACCGTCCACAGGCGGCGAGGTTGCGGCGCGAGTCGAATCCGACGGCGACCGCATCCGACCAGATCCCCAGCCCGTCGAGCCCGATGCCCTGCGCCGCGTCCTCGACGACCGCCACCCCGGCGCCCTCGACCACAGCGCTGATCGACCGGATGTCGGCGGCGCGCCCGTGCAGGTGGACGGGCACGACGCACCGCGTGCGGTCCGTCAG
>JASLJL010000182.1 GCA_030152405.1 Gordonia sp. (in: high G+C Gram-positive bacteria)
GTCGACGCGGGAGTCGCCGAACTCGGCGGACTCGACACCGTGTGCGCCACCGCGGGCATCACTTCCCGCGGCATGACGTCGGAGATGACCGAGGATCAGTGGCGCACCATGATCGACGTCAACCTGACCGGAGTCTGGCAGACGACGAAGGCCGCCGTACCGCACCTCATCACCCGCGGAGGCGGATCGATCGCGCTGATCAGCTCCATCGCCGGCCTGCGCGGCCTGTACGGCGTCGGGCACTACGTGGCAGCCAAACACGGTGTGGTCGGCCTGATGCGGTCGCTCGCGCAGGAGACCGCCGAGTACGGGATCCGCGTCAACACGGTGCACCCCACCAACGTGAACACGCCGATGATCCGGAACGACGTCGTCGCGCGTGGATTCCGCCCCGATCTCGACCGGAGCCCCACCGAGGAGGAGTTCGCGGCGTCGGCCAGAACGATGAACATGCTCGACATCCCGTGGATCGAGCCGGTCGACGTCGCCAACGCCTGCCTGTTCCTCGCGTCGGATGAAGCTCGCTACATCACCGCGGTGACGCTTCCGGTCGACGCGGGCAGCACCCAGCGATAGCGCTCGCCGGCGCCGACGACACGAAGAACTCCGCTCGAGGTCGATCCTCGAGCGGAGTTCTTCGTCAGCAGTGCAGGTCAGGCTTCTCGGAGGAATCCGAGGACGGTGCGCTCGAATGCCGCCTTCGCCTCGATCATCGCCCAGTGGCCGCAGTTCGGGAACACGTGGAGCTCGGCGTCGGGGATCGTGCGCATGGGGACGAGCGCCATGTCGAGGGGACTCACCCGGTCGTCCCGGCCCCAGGTGAGAAGCGTCTTGGCTTTCACCTTGTGCATCATCGCCCACTGCGGCGGCACGTCCGACGCCTCCATGGCCTTCACCATCTGCGCGAACGCCGCCCGGCCGTACATCCGTCGCGCACTCTCGAGCGCGCCCGGATCGGTGCCCAACTGCCAGCGTTCCTCGATGAGCTCATCGGTGACGACGGCCGGATCCCAGACCATCGAATGCAGCCACTGGACGAGGCTCTCCCTGGTCGGGTTCTCGGTGAAGTCTTGCAGCAGCTTGATGCCTTCGCCCGGCCCCGGGCTGAAGATGTTCCGTCCGATGCCGCCGATGGTGACGAGCCGTCGGATGCGACCCGGGTTCGCGATGTCGTAGCCGATGCCGACGCCGCCGCCCATCGAGTTGCCGATCACGTCGAAGGTGTCGAGCCCGAGCGCGTCGACGAAGGCGCCGAGCGCGGCCCCGGCCGTCACCATCGGGTGACCGCCCCAGTCGTCGGTGACGCCGAAACCGGGGAACTCCAGCACGAGGCAGCGGAAATGCTCGCCGAACACCCCGAGGTTCCCTCGGTAGTTGCGCCAGCCGCTGACACCCGGGCCGGAACCGTGGAGAAGGACGAGAGGCGGTCCGTCGCCGTACTCGTGATAGCGAAGCGTGCCCTGCGGGGTCTCGACTTCGCGCAAGGTGGCGTCGTGATCGACGTCCGTCATGTCTTTACTCCTGACGTGGATGTGTGGGGTCAGCCGATGAGGCCGGGTACGGGCTCTCGGCGCAGGTCGGTGGTGCCGAGTTCGCCGTCGCGGACGGCTTGCTCGATGGCGTCCCGCAGGGCGAGGCACGTCGGGATGTTCTGCGTCCTCTCACCTCGCGCCACCCGCTCGGCGAACTCGGGGCATGCGTTCTGTGAATCGTCGAGCCACTGCACGCTCGTGTGCGTCGGGCTGAACTTCTCAACCAGGACCCGGTTGCCACAGGTCCCGCAACTGATCTCGTGCATGGTGTCCTTCTGGTCAGGCGACGGTCATGTCCGACGGCGCCCAGAAGGCGCGCATCGACGTGATGAGGCCGTCGGCGTCGAATGTCATGACGTCGATGGGTTCGACGACGTACTTCGCGTCGCCGGCGGTCGTGACGACGCGGAAGTGGAATGCGGCCTGCAGCCCGCAGACACGTGCGGTCAGCAGCTCGGTGGTGAGCTCGGCGCCGGCCAGGCCGCCGTAGAACTCGGCGATCGCGTCACGGCCGTGCCGGACGTCCGAGCCGACCGGGTCTTCGAGCGTGGCGTCGGGCGCGTACAGCGCGGCGACGGCCGCTGCGTCGCCGCCGGCGACGGTGGCGAGGTATGTGCGGACGGCTGTGCCGATGTCGGGGTCGGACATGGTGCTCCTGTGGGGGGTTCGGGTTTGTGGTTCGGTTCGTTCGTGGTTTCGACAATCGACTCCGCTGGCGCTCCGTCGATGCTCAACCACCGGGGAAGGGGGCTACGCGTGCTGGTCGGCGGCGTGATTGGCGGCGATCCACCCGAAGGTCATGGCGGGGCCGATCGTGGCGCCGGGGCCGGCGTACTCGTTGCCCATCACCGCGGCCGACGTGTTGCCGACGGCGTACAGCCCGTCGATCACCGAGCCGTCGCCCCGGAGCACCTGAGCGTTCTCGTTGTAGACGAGCCCACCCTTGGTGCCGAGGTCGCCGACGCGCATCTTCATCGCGAAGAACGGCGCCCGGTCGACGGAGTCGAGCACCGCGTTGGGCAGTGTCGGGTCGCCGTAGTACCGGTCGTACGCGCTGTCGCCGCGCCGGAAGTCGTCGTCGTGGCCGCGGTCGGCGAGCTCGTTGACCCTGGCCACCTGCGACACCAGGCCGTCGGCGTCCACCCCGATCGAACGGGCGAGGTCGGCGACGGTGTCGGAGGTGTGGATGAGTCCGTCCGCCAGCCACGACTTCGGGAACTTCTGGCCGGGCATGATGCCGCCCACCGGGTAGCGATTCTTGGCACGGGAGTCGAACACGAACCACGCGTCGACATGACCGCCGTCGAGCTGCGCGTGGGTGAACGTCACATACGGCGACGCCTCGTTGGTGAACCGCCGACCGGTGGAGTCGACGATCAGCGATCGGGGGATGGATCGCTCGGCGACGAGGACCTGCATCACGCCGTTGGGGAGCCGCATCGACGGCATCCACCAGGCGTCGTCCATGAGATCGACTGCGCCGCCGACCGCCTGGCCTGCGCGGATTCCGTCTCCGGTGTTGTCCTTGGACGCCGCGCTGAAGTTCGGGCGCGCGCCGTCGGGGAGGTACGCGTCGCGCATCTCCTGGTCGTGCTCGAATCCGCCGGTCGCGAGGATCACCCCGCGGCGTGCGGTGAGCGTCAGGGTTTCGCCGTCGCGCGTCACCTCGACGCCGGTGACTGCGCCGTCGTCGTCGGTGACCAGACGTTCCATGGGAGTGCTGAGCCAGAGGGGGATCTGCGCGTCCTTCATTGCCATGCGGAGACGGCCGGCGAGCGCACGGCCGAGCGTCTCCATGCGTGCCTTGCGGGCGACTGCGATGACGGCGGCGACGCCGGTCTTCAGCGCCTGCCGCCGTGCCTTCCAAGTGCGAGTGACCATGTTGAGCTGCACGAAGTCCTTCTGCGTGATGTACAGCCCCGGAGGAGTGGCGAGCGCCGCAGACCGCAGGAGATCGGCG
>JASLJL010000200.1 GCA_030152405.1 Gordonia sp. (in: high G+C Gram-positive bacteria)
GCGGGCGAGATCCGCGACGGCGACGCTCACCGCATGGCCACCACGGTTCTTCAGATGGCGTGGTCGTTCGCCCTGACCGGACCGGTCTTCACCGACCCCGACGACGTCGGCGCCCTCGACGACGAACTCTCGGACCTCCTCGAAAGGTATCTCCGCCCATGACCTCCGCCTTCCTCACAGACCATCAGGCCGTCGACGCCGCCTCCCTGCTCTCCCCCGCCCGTCGCGCAGCCGACCTGGAGCGCCTGGCCGCGTCGCCGTCGGTCGATCTCGTGGTGATCGGCGGCGGTGTCACCGGCGCGGGCGTCGCACTCGACGCCGTGTCCCGCGGTCTCTCCACCGTCCTCATCGAGAGTCGCGATCTCGCCTTCGGCACCAGCCGCTGGTCGTCGAAGCTGGTCCACGGCGGCCTGCGCTATCTCGCGTCGGGCGCGGTCGGCATCGCCTACGAGAGCGCGGTGGAACGCGACGCTCTCATCGGCACGATCGCTCCGCACCTGGTGAGACCTCTCCCGCAGGTGGTGCCGCTGACCGACGACGTCACGTTCTTCGACGCGGCCCTCACCCGCACCGGGTTCCTGGCGGGCGACGCCCTGCGGGTCGCGGCCCGCACCCCGTCGTCCACGCTGGCCCGATCACGCCGCATCTCGGCCGCCGAGGTGATCGCCCTCGCACCCACCGTGAAACGTGCCGGTCTGCGCGGCGGCCTCCTCAACTGGGACGGCCAGCTCAACGACGACGCGCGCCTGGTGGTCGGGATCGCGCGCACGGCGGCCTCCCTCGGCGCGACGGTGCTGACCCACGCCCGCGCCGACCAGGTGTCGGGGACGTCGGTCGACGTGACCGACGAACTGACCGGCCGCACGTTCGAGGTCCGTGCGAAGGGAGTCGTCAACGCGACCGGCGTGTGGGCTGCTCGGGTCGACTCCGACATCGCACTCCGACCCAGCCGGGGCACTCATCTCGTGATGAGCCAGGACAGCTTCCGCGGGGAGGGCTCCGACGGTCTGCGTGCCGGACTCACCGTCGCCGTGCCGGGCCATTTCGGCCGCTACGTGTTCGCACTTCCGCAGGCGGACGGGCGCGTGTACGTCGGACTCACCGACGAGGAGGCGGGCGGCGACATCCCCGATGTCCCCGTCCCCGACGAGTCGGAGATCGACTTCCTTCTCGACACCGTGAATCTCGCGCTCGGCACGCCGCTGACCCGGGACGACGTCGTGGGCACCTACTCGGGCCTGCGTCCCCTGCTCGACTCCGGTTCCGGGGAGACGTCCGACGTCTCGCGCAAACACGCGGTGCTGACCCGCGCCGACGGCCTGGTGACCGTCGTCGGCGGCAAGCTGACCACGTACCGGCGCATGGCGGAGGACGCCGTGGATGCGGCACTCGCGGCGTCGGGGCTGTCGGCGTCGGCGTCGGCGTGCCGGACCCGCACCTTGCCGCTGGTCGGAGCCGCTTCCGCAGATGCACTCGCCCAGGTCGACGCCCCCGACCGCCTGGTCGCCAAGTACGGCACGGAGGCGCCCGCGGTCGTGGCTCTCGCCGAATCGGACCCCACGCTGGCGGCACCCGTCGCCGACGGCACCGAGGTGACCGGAGCCGAGTTCGTGTTCGGTGTGCACGCCGAGGGCGCGGTCACGGTCGACGACGTCCTCGAACGACGATCACGGCTCTCGTTGACACCCCTCGTCGCCGAAGCCGCCAGGCCCGCTGCCGAGGGCGCCCTGGCATAGCCACCGAGGAGCCCGCGTCCAGGAGCGGGGTTCAGTCCGGAAGCATCGGGGCGTCGGCGCCGTGGTGACGGTTCACTAACGCTCCCCGCGTGACGGCGTTGCGCCCGAAACGACCCCGCAGAGCGTCGACGGCGATGTCGAGATCGGCGGCGTGGTCATCGCCGTCGAACGGCAGCGTCAACTGCACCGCGCCGTGATCGGCGAGGTTGGTCAGCGACAGTCCGATCAGCGTGCAGCCGCGCTCGCGGATCAACGGCATCGCCTCGTCGAGCAGACCACGAGCGACCGCGAGGACCGTCTCCGTGGAGTCCGTGGGGTCGGGCAGCGACCGCGATCGCGTGACGCGCTCGAAGTCGTGGAAACGCAGCCGGAGCACGACTGTCCGGGTGAGGCGATTCGCCTTGCGGAGGCGGACGCCGAGGCCGTCGACGATCGCGAGGAGCGTCGCCTCGACGTCGGACTCCGACTTCACTCGTCTGCCCAGCGCTCGTTGCGCGCCGATCGATCTCCGCCGTCGGCCCGTCTCCACTCGCCGGGGATCTCGCGCCATCGACAACGCGTACAGGTGCGCACCGGTGCCCCGACCCAGCAGCGCGCACATCCGGGCTTCGCCCAGCGCGGCGATGTCGCCGACAGTGGAGATGCCCGCGTCGAACAGGCGAGCCTCCGTCTTGGCCCCGACGCCCCACAGTCGACGCACGGGTAGCGGGTGGAGGAAGTCGAGTTCGCCGCCGGCCTCCACGTGGAGCAGGCCGTCGGGCTTGCCGACGGCACTGGCGACTTTGGCCAGGAACTTGCTCCGCGCCACACCGACCGTGATGGGCAGACCGACGTCCACCCGCACCCGCTCCCGGAGCCGCGCGGCGATCTCGACGGGCGTGCCGCTGATCTTGCGCAGTCCGGACACGTCGAGGAACGCCTCGTCCACCGAGATGCCCTCCACCAGCGGCGTGACGTCGCGGAACACCTCGAAGACCGCCTTCGAGGCCTCCATGTACGCGTCGAATCGCGGCGGCATGGTCACCGCCGTCGGACACAGCGCCCGCGCCTCGTGTCCGGGCATCGGTGAGCGCACGCCGACCGCCTTGGCCTCGTAACTCGCCGCCAGCACCACTCCGCCGCCCACGAGCACCGGCCGGCCCCGCAGGTGCGGATGATCCCGCTGTTCCACCGACGCGTAGAACGAATCGAGGTCGGCATGGAGGATCGACGCGTCCGCCCGTTCGAACTGTTCGATCCTCACCTCTCGGATAGTGCCACGCACGTCCGACAGATCCGCGACATGACAGATGTCATCGCCGATCGGTGACGAACGCACACGAACCGATGACTGCGCTCACTACCTGCCGTAACCGCGGGTCACGAGACTGAAAGACATGAACGACACCGCCCACGACCAGCACTCGAGACGCCGCGAACCCGGCCTCCGAGACGCCTCCGCCCACGATCTGTTCATGGACTTCTGCCGGATCGGTCCGGCGCCCACCCGCTCCCGCGAGCTGTTCGTGCTCGTGGTGACCGTCGTCCTGATCGCCCTCGTCCTCTCGGTGATCACGCCGCCGCTCGGCGCCGCGCTGGTGGCCGTCGGCATCGTCGCCGTCATCATGGCCCTCCGCTGGGTGGCGGGATCGCGCAATCGCTGGACGACCCGATGACCGCCGTGATCGCCGCCGAGGGTCTGCACCGCTGGTACGGCCACGGCGACAACGCCTACCACGCCGTCCGCGGCGTCGACCTCCGCGTCCAACAGGGCGAGGTGTTCGCTCTCCTCGGCACCAACGGGGCAGGCAAGACGTCCACCCTCGACCTGCTGGAGGGGTTGGCGGCACCCGACGACGGCGCCGTGACGGTGTTCGGTCTCGACCCGATTCGGGATCGGCGTCGAGTCCGGCCCGACGTCGGGATCATGCTCCAGTCCGGCGGGCTGCCCGCAGAACTGTCCGTCGCCGAGACGCTCGACATGTGGCGCGGCACCTGTACTCATCCGACGACCGTCGACGACGTGCTCACCAAGGTCCGGCTCACCGAACGCGCGGACGTCCGCGTCGCCGCACTGTCCGGAGGCGAGCGCCGACGCGTCGACCTGGCGTGCGCCCTGCTCGGGCGGCCCCGCCTGCTGTTCTTGGACGAACCGACAACCGGACTCGATCCGGAGAGTCGACGCGACACCTGGCGTCTGCTCGCCGACCTCAAAGCAGACGGCGTCACCATGGTGCTGACGACGCACTACCTCGACGAGGCCGAAGAGCTCGCCGACCGGATCGCGATCATGCACGCCGGTGTCATCGCCCGCGAAGGCTCGCTCCGCGACATCGTCGACGCTCATCCGTCGACCATCGCGTTCGACGATCCGGGCGTCCGGATCCCGACGTTCTCGGACGCCAGCCGTGCAAACGGCCGAGTCTCGGTGCGCACCTTCGACCTGCAGCGGGATCTGCTCGCTCTCCTCGCCTGGGCCGACGGCGCGGGAGTGCACCTCACCGGACTGTCCGCCCGCGCGGCCTCCCTCGAGTCGGTGTTCCTCGAGATATCCGACGCCGACACCGACACCGACATGATCGGAGCCTCCCGATGACCACCGCCGACACTTTTCGCAGGCGCCCGCTGCTCTCGCTCGCCCGTGCCGAGTTCCGCCAGTTCCTCCGGAACCGCACGCTCGTCGTGATGGGCGTCGTGTTCCCGGTCCTGCTGCCGCTCGCGGTCTTCCTGCTGTCCCGCAGAGACGGCGTCACCAACGAATCGGTGAGCGCGACGTTCGACCTGTTCGCCCTGTACGCGCTGTTGTTCGTCCAGTTCTACACCGTGTTGTCGATGGTCACGACCCGACGAGGCGAGGGCGTCCTCAAGCGGCTGCGCACCGGAGAAGCCGCCGATTGGCAGATCCTCGCGGCGCCGAACGTGCCCGGAATGGCGGTGACCGCCGCATCGTCGTTGGTGGTGGCGGCGGTCGTCTACGGTTCCGGGGCGCCCGCGCCGGCCAACCCGCTGCTCATGGTGGTCGGGCTCGCCGCCGGCGTGCCGGTGTTCGGACTGCTTGCACTCGCCACGAGCGGCTTCACCAAGAACGCCGAGGCCGCGCAGATCACCTCGCTGCCGGTGCTGGCGTTGGCGATGATCGGGTCGGACGGCATCCGTGGCGCCCTGCCCGACAGGGCGGCCGACGTCATCGGATGGACGCCGTACGCGGCCGTGTCCGATCTGGTGCGGTCCGGAGCGTCGGCGGGCGACTTCTCGGGAACCCTCGCCGAGGCGGGCCGACCGGTTGCGACACTTGTCCTATGGACCGCACTCGCGATCGGCCTCGTCTACAAGTCGTTCCGCTGGGACGACCGCGGATGAGTCTCACGCCCGGTCGGTGGGCCCGGATGTCCGACCCGGCGAAGTATCGGGCGTACACGCGAGCCACCCTGCTGGGCGTGGTGGCGCTCGTCGGCGGACTGGCCGCGGCGAACGCCGTCGAGTATCCCCAGGTCGCCGTGCCCGTGGTGGTCGCGATGATCGCCGCAGTCCTCGCGCTCGAGTCGCGACCGGAGCTCACCGGCCGCGACCGCCCGCAGCTCGATCGGATCCTCAGCGTCTCCGCCGCCACCGCCTTCGTCGCCTGCTGGTTCGTCGCGGTACTGCAGCGCAGGGGCGACGACGACGGTCCGGCTCGTGCGGTGGCGTGGTTCGTGCTCATCCTGGCGAGCATGTCGCTGATCGCCTTCCTGGACCGTCGGTGGCTGGTGCTGACCGTCGCGGTCGCGGCGACGGTCGCCGTGTTCGGCGGACCGAGCGGCCCGGAGAGCGCCCCTCCGCTGGTCGGGGTGGCGCTGTTCTGCATCGGCACCACCCGGATGTCGCTGTGGGCGCTGCGGATCGTCGACGACCTCGACGCCGCGCGCAGGTCGCAGGCCGAGCTGAAGGTGGCCGAGGAACGTCTCCGGTTCGCACGCGACCTGCACGACGTCGTCGGACGCGGCTTCTCCACGATCGCCGTGAAGAGCGAACTCGCGTCGCGTCTCGTACGCGCGGGCGCGGCCGATCGGGCCGCCGCCGAGATGGACGACGTCAAGGCGCTCGCCGTGTCGTCTCTCGAGGAGATGCGGTCCCTGGTCCGCGGCTACCGCGGCATCGATCTGAGCGGCGAGGTGGCCGGCGCGCGGTCGCTGCTGGCCGCCGCGGGATGCGAGCTGACGATCGACGGCAGTCCCGACGACATGCCCGCGCGCCTTCACGAAGCCGCCGCATGGGTGGTGCGCGAAGGCACCACCAACATCGTTCGGCACTCGTCGGCCACCACCGCGACCCTCACGCTGACCGCGGACGGCATGACCTTGACCAACGACGGCGCAGGCGATCCGATGCGCGCGGAGTCGGGCCTGCGCGGCTTGGCCGAGCGCCTCTCCGAGGTCGGCGGGCACCTGAACGCCACCGCGGCGGGCGACTCCTTCATCCTCGACATCCGTTGGGAGACGGCATGATTCCAGTTCTGATGGCCGACGACGAGACCCTGATCCGCTCGGCCATGGCCACCATGCTCGATCTCGAGGACGACATCGAGGTGCTCTCCGACGTCGCCACCGGTGAAGAGTTCGTCGACCTGTGGCGCGCCCGCATCGACGCCGGGCTCCCCACCGGGGTGGCCGTCCTGGATCTCCAACTGCCCGGCATCGACGGCATCGAGACGGCGCAGCGCATCCTGGAGATGTCCCCCGGCGCCGGAGCTCTCATCGTCACCAGCCACGGTCGGCCGGGCTATCTCAAGCGTGCACTGACTGTCGGGGTGCGGGGATTCCTCCCGAAGACGACGTCGGCGGCCACCCTCGCCTCGGTGATCCGCACCGTGCACGCGGGAGGGCGCTACGTCGATCCCGAACTCGCCGCGGAGGCGATCTCGACCGGCGACTCCGTGCTCACCGCCCGCGAAGCCGACGTCCTAGAACTGGCGATCGACGGCTCGTCGGTGGAGGAGATCGCCTCTCGTGCGCATCTGTCCCCCGGCACCACACGGAACTACCTGTCGTCGGCGATGGCCAAGCTCGGTGTCGCCAACCGCTACGAGGCCGCCGTCAAAGCCCGCGAACTCGGGTGGATCTGAGGCTCATCCACCCCGAGGGCCACGTCGCGCCCGGAGGACCTCGTCGTTGATGTGCGCGCCGTTGCCCGCCGCGACGCCGCGCGGACGGACCTCGGAGATCTCGACGACCCAGCCGTCGCCGAGCGATTCCCCGATGTCGGACGGTTGGACGAAGTCCGCGGGATCGAAGCCGTGGGCGCGCATCCCCTCGGCCTCATGGGCGACGACGAGGAGCGTTCCGCCGGGAGCGACGGCGGCGATCAACGCGTCCACGAGCTCGCGGCGCGCAGCGGGGATCGGGAAGTAGAACGCCGACACCAGGTCGAACGGCGCGTTCGGGATCGGATCGACGGTGAGATCGACCCGATTCCAGGAGATCACCCCGTCGGGATCGGCCTCACGGGCACGGTCGACGGCGACCTGCGAGATGTCGACCGCTGTGACCGACCAGCCCTGCGCAGCGAGCCAGCGGGCGTCCGCCCCTTCCCCGCCACCGACGTCGAGGGCCTTCCCGGGCGCCAACGAGGGCGCTTCGGCGAGGAGGGCCGGGTTGACGTTCGTCGTCCAGATGCGGTCGGACATCCGGTATCGCTCATCCCATTCCTGCGCGGACTCGGGATGACGCGGCGCCTCGGAGGGGGCGGGGTGATGATCGTGGCTCATGCCTCCACGCTTCCACACCCATGCCGTTCCGTCATGCCCTCTTGCGCAGGGCGCAATTTCTCACCGCCGTCCTCACCGCGGTACGGCACACTGGAGTCATGACGTTCCCCGTTCGCATCGGTGTCCAACTGCAGCCCCAGCACTCCCCCGACTACGGCCTGATCCGCGACGCCGTTCGCCGCGCGGAAGACATCGGCGTCGACGTCGTCTTCAACTGGGATCACTTCTTCCCGCTCTCCGGCGATCCGGACGGCGCGCACTTCGAATGCTGGACGATGCTCGGTGCGTGGGCCGAGCAGACCGACCGCATCGAGTTCGGCCCTCTGGTCTCGTGCAACAGCTACCGCAATCCCGAACTGCTCGCGGACATGGCGCGGACCGTCGACCGGATCTCGGACGGGCGCCTGATCCTCGGCATCGGCAGCGGATGGTTCAAACGCGACTACGACGAGTACGGCTACGACTTCGCGACCACCGGACAGCGCCTCGACGCGCTCGGCGAGTCGCTGCCGCGCATCGAGGCGCGCATGGCACAGCTGAACCCGCAGCCGGTTCGGAAGATCCCCGTCCTCATCGGCGGCGGAGGCGAGAAGAAGACTCTGCGGCACGTCGCGGCCCATGCGGACATCTGGCATTCGTTCGTCGACGTCGAGACGTACCGCCGCAAGTCGGCGATCCTCGCCGAGCACTGTGCCGCCGTCGGGCGCGACCCGGACACCATCGAGCGGTCCGCCGAACTCAAAGCCGACGGAGGGGCAGACGAGCTGATGCGGTTCGGCGACCAGATCACCGCCGATGGCGTCACGCTGCTGACCCTCGCCGTCAACGGTCCCGACTACGACCTGTCGACGGTGCAGCGGCTCGTGCAGTGGCGGGACCGGCGCGAGGGCTGACTCCGACGCGGTCGGATCAGTCGAGCCACTCCCGCGTGTACAGGTCCTGCCAGCGCACGGAGACCGCCGATCGGGCCGCCGCGCTGGCGTCCGGGCC
>JASLJL010000215.1 GCA_030152405.1 Gordonia sp. (in: high G+C Gram-positive bacteria)
GATTCCGGATCCGCAGACGGCTCCAGGTGCCGCCGTCCCGCATCTTGATCGGCCGAAGGACCACCGAGCCCGTCGCCAAGCGCAGCGGGCCGAGAGTCGCGGGCCAGCCGGGGTGATGAGCGGAGTCGACCAGCCGAGAGAACACGTCAGGAGTCTATTCGTCGTGTTCTGGGTCAGCTGCGCTCGGCCAGGAACGACACCTCGACGCGGTCACCCGTGTGCACGTCTTCGACGTCCTCCGGGACCACGATCAGGCAGTTCGCCTCCGCCAACTCGGCGAGCAGGTGCGACGCACCGGTCTCCGACTCCCCGACCACCTGGACCAGGTACTCCCCCGACCGCTCGTCGCGCATCAACTGACCGCGCAGGTAACCGCGTCGGCCCTCGACCGACGCGATGGGTCCGATCGTGCGGGCCGTGACGGTCCGTCGCATCGGTTGACGCTTGCCGAGCGCGATGCGGATCAACGGCCGCACCATCACCTCGAACGTGACGAGCGCGCTGACCGGGTTCGCGGGCAGCAGGAAGGTCGGGATCTCGTCCCGGCCGAGACGGCCGAAGCCCTGCACCGATCCCGGGTGCATGCCCACTCGACCGACTTCGAGATCGCCGAGGCCCTCGAGCGTCTCGGTGATGAGGCGCGACGCCGCGCCGCCCACCGCGCCGCAGATCACCACGATCTCCGCGCGAATCGTCTGCGCCTCCACCACTTCGCGCAGCCGAGCGGGATCGCGGTCGGTGATGCCGACTCGATGGACCTCGGCACCGGCGTCGCGGGCAGCGGCCGCGAGCGAATAGCTGTTGACGTCGAAGACCTGGCCCGGGCCCGGGTCGCGGTCGATGTCGACGAGTTCGCTGCCGACCGCGATCACCGCGACCCGTGGACGCGGGTGGACCAGGACGCGCGCACGGCCGACGGCGGCGAGCAGTGCGACCTGCGCAGCGCCGATCACGGTCCCCGTGCGCACCGCGACGTCGCCGGGCTGAACGTCGTCGCCGATGCGTCGAACGTAATCGCCGCTCTCGACGGCGTGGCCGATCATCACACGATCGGTGTCGCCGTCGGTCCACCGGAGAGGCACCACCGCGTCGGCGAGCGTCGGCATCGGTGCACCGGTCTCCACTCGGACCGCCTGGCCCGGCTGCAGCCGGCTCGGCGTGCGTGAACCCGGCACTACGTCGCCGACCACCGGCAGATGCACCACCAGTCGACCCGAGTCGTCGAGGACGGAGACGTCCACCGGCTCGTCGGCGAGATCCGACGTGTCGTCGGGCTCCTCGGCGCCCGCCAGCGCGACATCGACCGCGCGGACCGCGTATCCGTCGATCGCCGCCTGATCGAAGCCTGGAAGGGGGTCGGTGGTGACGACTTCCTCCGCGCACATCAAGCCCTGTGCCTCGGAGATCGCGACCTGGATCGGCCGAGGTGCCACCACTGACGCAGTCACGAGGCTCAAATGGTCCTCGACCGATCGCATCGTCTCTCCTGTCGTGTCCTGACGTCCGAGGGTAATGCCCACGCACGTCTGCGCTGCGCAGGCGCGCGGGGAATCAGCTGCCGGAGAGGCGCTGCTCCAACCATGCCCGCAGGTCAGGACCGTAATCGTCTCGGTCGAGCGCAAAATCGACGGCGGCCTTCAGGTATCCACCCGGATTGCCGAGGTCGTGACGGGTGCCGCGGTGGACCACGACGTGCACGGGTTCGCCGTTCTCGATGAGCAGTGCGATCGCATCGGTCAGCTGCAGTTCGCCGCCGGCGCCGGGCGTGATCTGACGCAGAGCGTCGAAGATCTTCCGATCCAGGATGTACCGACCGGCAGCGGCGAGGTTCGACGGGGCCTCGTCCGCGGGGGGCTTCTCGACCATGCCGCGCACCCGCTTCACGTCGGGAGACACCGGATCGGCGTCCTCGACGTCGAAGACGCCGTACGCACTGATCTTCTCGCCGGGGACTTCGATCGCGCAGAGCACGCTGCCGCCGTAGCGGGCGCGCGTCTCGGCCATGCGCCCGAGCACGCCGCCCGGCAGCACGAGGTCGTCGGGGAGGAGCACCGCGATCGCGTCCTCGTCGTCGGCGAGTTCGGATTCGACACAGCCGACGGCGTGGCCGAGACCCAGCGGCTTCTCCTGCACCACCGACGCGACCTCGAGGAGCGACGGAGCGTTCCGGACCTTGGCGAGCATCGCCTCCTTGCCGCGAGAGGCGAGCGTGTGCTCGAGCACCAGGTCTTCGACGAAGTGGGCCACCACGCCGTCCTTGCCCGGCGAGGTGATGACGAGGAGGCGTTCGGCCCCGGCCGACTTCGCCTCCTCCGCCACGAGTTCGATGCCCGGGGTGTCGACCACGGGAAGAAGTTCCTTCGGGACCGTCTTGGTGGCAGGCAGGAATCGGGTGCCCAGACCCGCTGCGGGAACCACCGCGGTGTGCGGGATGCGCGGGACACGGCCGAGGCCGGACAGGGACGAGACGGGGTTCGACATGGCCCTCACTCTAACGAGCGAGTCTGGCAGGATCGGTCGCAGCCGATAGACGTCCGCTGGGAAGGCACCGATCAACCGTGAGCTCGTCCAAGAACGACCTGCGGTCGGCACTCACTGCCGCGAGGGCACAGATGTCGCCGTTCCTCGTCGCCCAGGTGAATGCCGAGCTGGCCGAATGGATGTACGCACTGCCCCTGCCGGTCGCACCGGGCGACGCGGTGGCGGCATACGTCGCGGTCGGCGACGAGCCCGGCGGGACCGCGATGCTCGACGCGCTCGTCGACCGTGGACTGCGGGTGTTGCTGCCGATCGTTCCCCCCGGACCGCCGGCCCGCCTCGGCTGGGGTGAGTATACCGGCGAGGATGATCTGGTGCAGGGCCGGTGGGGCCTGCTGGAACCCGGCGTCGAGCGGTCCGGCGATCCGCTCGTCGACGCCCGCGCGATCCTCGTCCCAGCGCTGGGCGCTGACCGTGCAGGCGGACGACTCGGGCGAGGTGCGGGCTACTACGACAGAACGCTGACGGCGGCGACGGCGCCGACCATCGCCGTCGTGTACGACGACGAGTTTCTCGACTCGGTCCCGCAGGAGCCCGACGACGTTCCCGTCGACTGGGTGCTGACGCCCGGCGGAGGATTCACTCACACGCCGAACGCACCGATCTAGGCGCTTGCGGCGCCCGAGTCGGACGAGCTCGTGCTGGAGCCGCTCGACGACTCCGTGGAGGACGACGACGCGGGCACCGACCCCGAACCCGAACGCGAATCCGTCCGGTAGAAGCCACTGCCCTTGAAGACCACGCCGACCGAGTTGAACAGCTTGCGCAGCTTGCCCCCGCATTCGGGGCACACGGTCAACGAGTCGTCGGAGAACGACTGCACGATGTCGAACTTGTTGTCGCACACGGTGCAGGCATAGCTGTAGGTGGGCACGGGAAACCTCCGGTCGGTCAGAACACTCAGTGTAACCGGTCCTGGCACTCGCTCATTCCGAGTGCCAAACCGGCTGCCGTGCACGACCTCGGATTTTCGGGGCTTTCGTCCAGCTGTGACGCATGTCATGCCATCCTGAGTACCGACCGCACGACCGACGAACGCGACATGGAGCATCGATGAGCGAATTCCTCGCCACCGCCAACGAATGGATTTGGAGCCGCGGGCTCATCTTCCTCTGTCTCGCCGCGGGCGTGTACTTCTCCGTGCGGAGTCGCTTCCTGCAGGTCCGCCACTTCGGACACATGATCAAGCTGATGTTCGTGGGCGAGAAGTCGGAGGCCGGCGTCTCGTCGTTCCAGGCACTGGCCATGTCACTGGCCGGTCGCGTCGGCGCGGGCAACATCGTCGGCGTCGCCACCGCGATCGCGTTCGGCGGACCCGGCGCGCTGTTCTGGATGTGGGCGGTCGCCTTCCTCGGCGCCTCGACATCGTTCGTCGAATGCACGCTCGGCCAGATCTACAAGGTGAAGGATCCGCTGACCGGTGAATACCGAGGCGGACCGGCGTATTATCTGAGCCGCGCCCTCGCCCACACGAAGGCGTCGACGCCGTTCAAGATCTACGGGATCGTGTTCGCCGCGGTCACCATCATCGCGTGCGGCGTCCTGATGCCGAACATCCAGTCGAACTCGATCGCCGAAGGTGCGACGAACGCGTGGGGCACCGAGAAGTGGGTGGTCGGTGCGATCACGATGCTGCTGCTCGCGTTCGTCATCATCGGCGGCGTCAAGCGCATCGCCAACTTCGCCGGCGTCGTCGTCCCGTTCATGGCGGTCCTCTACATCCTCATCGCGATCATCGTGGTGTTCGCCAACATGTCGGAGATCCCCGAGGTGCTGCGCCTGATCTTCTCGAGCGCGTTCGGCGCCGACGCGGCGTTCGGCGCGATCCTCGGCTCGGCGATCATGTGGGGCGTCAAGCGCGGCATCTACTCGAACGAGGCGGGCCAGGGCACCGGTCCCCACTCGGCCGCAGCGGCCGAGGTGAGTCACCCCGCCAAGCAGGGTCTCGTCCAGGCGTTCGCGGTCTACATCGACACCCTGTTCGTCTGCTCGGCGACCGGCTTCCTGATCCTCTCGACCGGCGCCTACCGCGTCTACTCGGGCGAGTCGGCGTCCGGCGACGTGATGCGCCAGTCGACGGTGCTCGACGACGCCGGAGTGCCCACCGGCGACGGCCCCGGAGCCTCGTACGTCCAGGCCGGCATGGACACGCTCTGGGACGGAGCGGGTGCGTCGTTCGTCGCGATCTCGCTCGCGTTCTTCTGCTTCACCACGATCGTGGCCTACTACTACATGGCCGAGACCAACATCCGCTTCATGCTCGGCAGCGCCGCGACGAAGCCGTTCCGCTTCATCGCAGACACCGTCGGCGGCAATGTGACGCGACTCCTGCAGTTGATCATCTGCCTGTCCGTGCTGTCCGGCGCCATCGCCTCGGCGGAGGACGCGTGGGCGCTCGGCGACATCGGCGTCGGGACGATGGCCTGGCTCAACATCATCGGAATCCTCATCCTGCAGGGTCCGGCGTACAAGGCGCTGCGCGACTACGAACAGCAGAAGAAGATGGGCGCCGACCCGGTCTTCGAGCCGCGGAAGCTCGGCATCGTCGGAGCGACGTTCTGGGAGACGTACGTCCCGCCGTCGCTCACGAAGGAGAAGGTCGACGTCTGACC